>CAZKMO010000043.1:0-23334 GCA_964554015.1 uncultured bacterium | reverse complement strand
GCAATCAACTCCTTACCGGTTCCCGATTCTCCCCGAATGAGTATAGTGGTATTGGTCCGTGCTACTCGAGTCACTTGCTCGTAAACATCCCTCATCTCATGACTGTTGCCAATAATATTGTGAAAACTGAATTCATCCTGCAACTTTTGCCGTAAAAAAACATTCTCATCTAAAAGTTTCTGTCTTTCACTTTTTATGACATGCTCCACCCGAATAGGCTGCAGGAGAGCTGAAGCGACCAAGGTTAAAAATTTAAGGGTATTATTAAAATCCCGCTTGGGATTATAGATAAGGCACACAACTAGTACACCCAAGGTTTTATAATCCAGCTTTATGGGCATCCCAATGAAACTTTGCTCTTTATCCTTATCTGGGTCCCAGGAACTTTGCCGGTTCAGGAATAAAGGTTCCTTGCTTACCTGAGGAACCACAATTGGTTTACCGGTATCAGCTACTCGACCGGTCAAACCTTCCCCGAATTTATATTCTTTTTTGGCATTATCTATACGATATCCTATGCTCGTTATAATTTTAAGTGATTTATCATCTTCGTTGGTTAGAAGCACGGCACCAGAGGTTATCTTATATTCATTCTGTAAAATTTGTAAGGTTGCTTGCAGAGAATCCTGTAGCACGGGATTGCGGCTGACTGCCTGATTTATTTCAATGAGAATGGAAAGATTTTTCATGGTTGTTTTGGAAGAGGTCAGGGTATTATTTGTTGCCATAGTTCTATCCTTTTTTATGTGAATTATGATTCAGGCTTTACAATTCTACTGCATCTGCTTTTGGCTGAATAACCACAAAATTGTATATCATGATAAATAATGATACAAAATTGTAATGAAAAAGTCAACATTTAATTAAACATTAATTATTTTTTACCTTATTCACATTTCCATCTTCCCTTTAGTAAATTATTAGGTAGTAATCAATTATTGATTTATTTATAAAATTATACCTTGTCTGGAAGTAAAGGGAAATTTATATAAGCACATTTGCTACAATTTTGTATCTAATTTGAGTGATAAATACAATAATGTCTGATTATTACTTAGAGTTAATTAATCAAATAATAAAATTTACCGTCCCTATATATTTGCAAAATAAGAAATTAAATACATTTGTCCTGATCCTAACATCTTATGTGGCATTGAGTTTGCCTAAATCCCAAGTAAAATTAATTAGAATATTTGAAGAAGTAAATATTCATTTGAAGAAAAAGGAACAGAACTATTATGTATAAAAAAGGGAAAGCAATTATTGGGGTTGTTATTTTTTCTATGAATATAATATCAGGATTTGTATCTGGGGAAGATCTCCGGTTTAAGGGAGAGGTAGTAATCACATCCTCTTATTATTGGAGAGGTGTTCAGCAGTTTGAAGGGAATGCCCTCCAGGGCACTTCCCGGGTCGACTATGGAATCATTTCTCTGGGTATGTGGTATTCCAGTGTGATTTTCGGTGATGGGACGGTCATGGAAACAGATCCTTTTCTATCACTGAATCTGCCAACTGGCTGCTGGTCAAGTTCTGTGGGATTAACTGTATACAGTTATGACTTAAAAAAATATAATGAGTATGCAGACTGGGAAATCGAGATCAATGGTTCAATTGGATATGACTGCTTGTCATTTTCCGGGTATTATGTTCCCCAACAGACCAGTACGAAAAATGATCCCAGCAGTTCGAACTACTGGTTTGAATTTTCTGGAGGAATAGCAACCCTAGGTATAAATTGGGGTATTACGTGGGGTTATGGAACCTATACAAGTCGATATCTCAAGACACCAAAGGAAGAGGCCATCAGTACCCTGACTCTTTCTGTAATCAGGTCGATCACTGACTATCTTTCTGTTAACTGGCATTATATAATCCAGGCGGAAAAAGAATTGAATAATGGTTTATATATAACCTGCACATTAACCTTTTAATGTACATGACAGGAGATGATTAAATTTATGGGAGTCAATATGAAAAGAATATGTATTATCATAGGATTGGTGTTGTTATTCACCACACCACTTATTGCCCAGGATGGAGGGAACAATACTTTCAATGCTTTGGATACGCTCTGGGTTCTTATAGCCTCTTTCCTGGTTTTTTTCATGCAGGCAGGTTTTGGTATGGTAGAAGCTGGTTTGATTCGGGCAAAAAACGCATCCAATATTTTAATGAAAAATATGATGGATTTCAGCATCGCATCGATTGGATTCTTCATTTTTGGGTATGCCTTAATGTTTGGCGGATCTGGTCCATTATTCGGTACCAGAGGCTGGTTTTTAGCTGGAGCCGAATCATACCCAGGTCTGCCCTTGTATGCCTTTTGGATGTTTCAGGCAGCGTTTTGTGGAACAGCAGCCACAATCGTTGCTGGCGGTATGGCTGAGAGAATGAAATTTTCAGCTTATATTTTATATTCTATAATCATTTCAGCCTTTATTTATCCGATCATTGGTCACTGGATTTGGGGTGGTGGCTGGTTGGCTGATTTGGACTTTCATGATTTTGCCGGTTCAACAGTGGTTCATACAACAGGGGGAGTTGCGGCCTTGATCGGAACAGTCATATTAAAACCGCGAATTGGAAAATTTAATAATGATGGTTCTCCAAATTTTATAGCTGGCCACAATATGCCCCTGGTGGCACTCGGAGTTTTTATCCTCTGGCTGGGATGGTTCGGATTCAATCCTGGTTCAACCCTTGGTTTTGGTGATCCGGAGCAGGTAGCTCGGGTTGTTATCAATACCAATGTTGCGGCAGCTGCGGGTGCTGTGGGAGGGATGATTGTTGCCTGGACAAAATACGGAAAACCAGATCTCGCCTTAACCTTGAACGGTGCTTTGGCGGGATTGGTCGCCATTACTGCCCCCTGTGCTGTGGTAACGCCGCTTTGTGCTATTACCATAGGGATTATGGGTGGAATACTCTGTGTGTTTGGAGTTCGATGGTTGGATCTGTTGAAAATTGATGATCCTGTAGGTGCTGTTGCTGTGCATGGCATCAATGGTTTTTGGGGAACCATTGCGGTTGGGCTGTTTGGACAAACAGCACTTGGTGCCCCCAGGGATGGTCTTTTTTGGGGTGGTGGATTCATGCAGCTCGGCATTCAAATTTTAGGTGCTCTTTCAGTTGTGGCTTTTGTGGTAGTGTCAATGTGGATTGTTTTTAAGACAATTGATGCTACGATAGGACTTAGAGTCTCTAAAAAAGAAGAACTCCAAGGACTTGATTTAAATGAACATGGCATGGAATCATACAGTGGTTTTCAAATTTTTCTTACGGAATAGTTCAAATTATCATTAAAAAGAGGTATTTACCATGAAACTTATTATTGCTATTATACAACCGCACCAATTACCTGCTGTGAAAAAAAGTTTATACGATCGACAAGTATATAAGATTACGGTAAGCAATGTATTAGGATGCGGGGAAGAAAAGGGATACCAGGAAACATTCAGAGGTGTCGAACATGAAGTGACCCTTCTAAAAAAGGTGAGGTTAGAAATTGCAGTGAATGAAGATTTTGTCGAACCTACAATTGCTGCTATCGTAGAAGGTGCGCGAACCAATACTGTAGGTGATGGAAAAATCTTTATTACGGACCTGCAGGAATGTATACGAATTAGGACGGGTGAACGAGGGAATAGGGCTATAGGATAGAAAAGTTAATAAGGATACAATCAATAATATCAGTTATAGTTGCTAAATGAAATTAAAAGTAATAAGAGTATATTAACAAGGGGTTTGTTATGAGCATGGCATATGATAATAATGGTAAAGTTACCCTAAGGGATTTGCATAAGGTAATACAAGATCAAGGGATTCGGTTTGTCGATTTTAAATTTGCAGACCTGTTGGGCAGTCTACAGCATATTACCCTACCCATAGAAAAATTTGATGAAAAGATGTTCATCAACGGCATCGGCTTTGACGGATCCTCTATCCGAGGATTTCAACTCATCCATGAAAGTGACATGTTAATTCGACCTTCATTAGATACTTTATTTATTGATCCGTTTATGGATGAACCAACCGTCTCTTTTTTATGCAATATCAAAGATCCAGTAACGCAGAAGATCTATTCACGTGATACCCGTGCTGTTGCGGAACGGGCAGAACTTTTCTTGGAAGCCAACGGTATCGCGGATAAAGCCTTTTTTGGACCTGAATTAGAATTTTTCATTTTTGATGATATAAGGTATGATCAAAAAATCAATGAAGGTTTTTATTATATTGATTCCCAAGAGGGATCCTGGAATACGGGACGAAAAGAAAAACCCAATCTTGGATATAAACCACGAAATAAAGGCGGATATTTCCCCAGTCCCCCTGTAGATAGCTATCAGAACCTTAGATCAAAGATTGTCAGTGTTTTGATGGATGTTGATGTTGAAGCAGAAGTTCATCATCATGAAGTCGCCTCAGGTGGACAATCAGAAATTGGCATTAAATTTAATACCATGGTCAATCAAGGTGATCAGGTACTGAAATATAAGTATGTTGTCAGAAATGTTGCACATCGTTATGAGAAAACAGTCACCTTTATGCCAAAACCTCTGTTCCTGGATAATGGAAGTGGCATGCACTGTCATGTGAGTTTATGGAAAGACGGCAGGAATCTTTTTTATGATCCTAAAGGATATGCGGAGATTAGTGAAACAGCAACATATTTTATAGGAGGCTTATTAAAACATGCCCCGGCAATATGTGCATTTTGTGCTCCTACGACCAATAGTTATCGCAGGCTGGTTCCGGGTTTTGAGGCCCCCATCAATCTGGTTTATTCTCAGCGTAACCGGAGTGCATGTGTGCGTATTCCCATGTATTCCGGCAGTGAAAAAGCCAAAAGGCTCGAATTCAGAACTCCGGATGGAACCTCAAATCCTTATCTGGCCTTTTCTTCCATTCTTTTGGCAGGTGTGGATGGTATATTGAATAAAATCGAACCGCCTCCTCATATTGACGCTGATATTTATGAGTTAATGCACCAGGAAAACGCACCTGACATCAGAAGTACACCCGGATCTCTTGATGAGGCAATCGATGCCCTTGAGTCTGACCACGAATTTCTACTTCGAGACGGCGTTTTTACTCCAGATCTCATCCAGACTTGGATTGACTATAAACGAGAAAAAGAGATTGATTACATCAGGCTGAGGCCGCATCCGGGAGAATATTCACTCTATTATGACGCATAATTTTTAAAAGGAGGAACCAATGGGACAAACAATTGGAATCGGGATATTCTTGGGCGCTTTTGTCATAATGCTTATTATTATTTTTATTAAAGCCAATTTGGTAATTTGTCAGCCCAATGAAGTTGTGATCATTTCCGGAAGGAAACGAAAATTGCCGGATGGCACTAAAGTGGGCTATCGTGTGATTAAAGGCCGCGGTTTTAAATTTCCGATTATTGAATCTGTAAAACGACTGCCACTTAATACCATGCCCATAGAAATCCGTCTGGTTAAGGCCCTTAGTAAAGGTATGATTCCCATTAATGTGGATGGGAGAGCCAATGTTAAAATTTCCAGCAGTGAACAGTTCGGTTTAAGCAATGCCATTGAACGTTTTTTAGGTAAGAATTTGAATGAAATTGCCATAGTTGCCAAAGAAACCATAGAAGGAAGCTTACGCGGTGTTTTGGCTACAGTAACCCCGGAAGAAGCCAATGCTCAACGCTTGAAACTGGCTGAGGAGGTAGCCAAAGCGGCTTCCATCGACCTGCAAAAACTGGGACTTGTACTGGATTTTGTAAAAATTCAAACCATTGCTGACGATCAAGGCTATCTGGAGGCTATCGGAAGAAAGAAAAATGCCGAAGTGATTAAAAATGCTAAGATAGCCGAGTCCACGGCTGAGGCACAGGCGAGAATGGTCTCAGCAGAAGAAAAGAGAAAAGGAAGCGTTGCCGAAGCAGAAGCTGAGATGGCTATTGTGGAAGCTGAAAACAAACTGCAGGTGCATCGGTCTAAACTGGAGGCAGAGACCAACCGGGCCTCAGAGAAGGCCAAAGTAGCTGGCCAAATTATTCGGGTAGAGGAAGAACGGAAAGTTGAAGAAGGTCGGATTGAACTGAACAGGAAAAAATATGAAGCTGAGGTGGTAGTGCCGGCAGAGGCTAAAAAGAATGCCGAAGAATTAAAAGCTATTGGCGAAGCTGCAAAAATATTAGAGGACGGTAAAGCCACCGCCGAAGCTGTAAAACTGATGCAGGCACAGTGGAAAGACGGCAAGACCAGAGAACTTTTCCTGATACAGATGCTTCCGGAATTGCTGGATCAGGTTACCCGGGTGGTTGCAGACAATCTGCATATCGAAAAGCTGACAGTCCTGGATTCCGGAGAGGGAAATGGACTCCCCACCCATATGAAAAATCTTACCGGTTCTGTGGTTACGGTCATTGAACAGCTGAAAAATGCCACCGGATTGGATGTGCCCGGACTGTTGAATACTGCAGCAAACCACAAAAAAACTACCGGGGAAAAGGCAAAGATTTAATTGAACAAAGTATAACCCGATCCTTAAAAATAGCTGCTTCTACCGGAATCTGAAAGCATGCGAGATAAAACCCGATGCTCTTAATGATAAGAACACCGGGTTTTTAAATTCTATTATTGGTTCATGTGGGCAAACAGAGGTCTGTGTTTCCGAGGAAAAGCGAAACTGGCCACTATACCTCCATGATCGGAAGGCCATAAACCCGATTCAGTCCGGTTAAAGGGTTCATCCCCCACAACTATAGCCAGAGCATGTTCGGGAACAGCGGTCTCACTTTTTACAAAAACAAAATCAATACGCTGGGTAAAATTTGCCACTTCATTCAGCAGATCCGGATCATGCCCGAAAGTATACCCTTCCGGATTAAAGGGTAATATATTCAATGTCCATACATCAGTGTAGCCATATGATTGTATCAGATTATAGGCCTGACCGGTAAAGGCCTCAGTGTTAAAATCTCCCAGCATTACAATGGGAAGTGTTTCATCCTCCAGATCAACCAAGAGTTCTTGTGCCTGAGCAACCCGTACTTCAGGAACAATGGCTTCCAGATGGGTGCTAACAAACCGATAGGTACGGTGCCCAATAGAGGCATTAACGGCACAGTAACCGCAGGGAAGTTCCAGATTCATTTCCGGGATGAACAGATTGACCGTGTAATTCTTTTCCACAACCTCAGTAACATTCACATATTCACGAACCAGCATCACATCAAAATCAGTAACCCGCATATCGTCAAACAGTAAGGGGTCAACACTGGTGAGCATGGGCAGTTCAATATCCATATTTTGCACTTTAGCTGCCACTTTATAATGCAGACCGTACGCATTCAGCGTGGCCATAAATATATCCAGATAATCCATTAGTACATCCTCGGCAGGTTCCGTACCACCATAGACGGCATCACCGGGTGACTGATAGCGAAGAAGGGTCACCTCCTGCAGGCCAATCATATCGGGACGGGTTAAAAACACTTCATTGGCCAAAGCAACTGCTCGTTCCGAAAAATTTGTTCCTAGCAGCTGCTGATACGCCTGGGCTACCAGAATGGGTATTTCTTCAGGTGATTGGGCAGATAGCACTATAGCCACATCCGCACCGATA
The DNA here is from genome assembly GCA_964554015.1 of uncultured bacterium. Lineage (GTDB taxonomy): Bacteria > Zhuqueibacterota > QNDG01 > QNDG01 > CAYUAG01 > CAYUAG01. The sequence goes on along the minus strand of CAZKMO010000043.1, from coordinate 15,726 downwards.
TAAATATTCCGGGTCATTACCCGTAGTATAGACTGACCCCCGCCAAAATTGAGAGTTGAGCTGTCAAACGACTTTAAATCCGGCTGTAAGTTATCGACTTCACTGTTATTTTCCAAAGCTGTGGGCTGCTGTACAGTTTCACAGGCGGTAAAAAGCACAAAAGCCAACAGCAAAACCACAAGGGGAATAAATGATTTATATTTCATGATAGTATCTCCTATTAAAATTCCTTTTTAATATTATTGTATGTATCCCTGGTCTACAAAATTCTATTCCGCCTGTTCTTTATATATAATAAAATTCAAAAATTTAATTTCCATCTTCCTCCTTTATAACCATATACTCCTCTATTAAATATGTATCCCTGTAGACCAATCTTTGTTTTTCACTTTGTTATTTAACCCTGTTTCACTGAATATGATAAACAAAATAAATATGACAATCTAAAACTTCATTCGGGAACAGAGATTTCTTCTGATATGAAGAAGTATCACGGGGGTTTCACCTTTCTGTTACCGTGATAAGAAAGAAACCACTGAGATAATAACTGCTCTTCACTCATATTTTTGTCCTCCTTGAATTGATTATTTTTCCCTAAGTTCAACCTGGTGACTGTCGAACCAAAAAATCGGAGGATTAATTAAAATAAGTAAATACCAAACAATTTTTTCAGTTATTTCTATATTCGATTTTTCATATTATTACTATCAATTCATATATCAGTAACTTATTTTAAAAGTAATTTCTGAAGGAATACAATGATCTCTGGTTATTAATGATATGATTTTGAAAAGATTACTATCAATATAGTCTTTTTATTTTTGATTACTTATATCCTGTTATAAAAAATTAACTGATATACATACTCTGCTCATCCTACATCAATCCCTTTACATATCCCCCATCAACCTGAATGACAGTCCCGGTAATATAACTTGCCCTCTCCGAAGCTAGAAAGGCAACCAAATCCGCCAGCTCTTCAGGATTTCCCATTCTGCCCAGGGGTATCTGATTGGTAATCTCTTTTTCCGCTTCTTCCACTGTAATATTTTTCACCTTGGCTTTGTTATGCAATAATTGCTTTACTCTGTCCGTTTTATAATAGCCCGGACAAACCGAATTAACCAGAATATTATAAGGAGCCAATTCCTGGGAAAGACTTTTGGTTAATCCCACCACTCCGGGACGAATCACATTGGAGAGCAACAATCCATCCACCGGCTGCTTTACTGTTACTGAGGTTAAATTTATTATCCGCCCCCATTTTTGTTCCCTCATTCCCGGCACCACTCCCCGGATAAGTCTGACTGTACTCATTAAGGTAAGTTCGAATCCTTTTGCCCAGTCAACTTCCTCTATATCCTCAAAATTGCCCGGAGGCGGCCCCCCAGCATTAGTGACCAGAATATCAATTTTCCCGAACAGATCAATTGCTTCCTGTACCAGCCACTCTATCTCTTCCTTCTGGGACAAATCAGCCATCAGGGGAAAAACCGAGACTCCGGTTTTAAGAAAAATATCATCAGCAGTCTTCTCTAATATCTCTTTATTTCTGGCACAAACTGAGAGTTTCACCCCTTCGGCAGATAACTTTTCCGCTACTGCTCTGCCCAAGCCCCGACTGGAGGCTGCAACCAGGGCAATCCTGTTCTCCAGTTCCAGCTTCATGTCACCCCCCTTTATGAATGGTGATTATCAATTATTCCCCATAAATCCAGGGGATCCTGAATCATAAAATCAGGATTTTGTTCTTCCAGGGACAATATGTCTCCATATCCGTAACTGACGGCACAGGTAGAAATGCCAGCCCTGCGGCCAGCTATAATATCATGGGGAGTATCCCCAATTAAAAGCATTTCTTCCTTTCTGGAACCTGTATGATTCTGAACCTTATCTATCATTTCCGGATGAGGCTTGGCTCGTTGAATATCTTCGGATCCAATTATGAGATCAAACCAATCTAAAGCCGACAATCCCTTAAGGATCTTTTCTATAAAGTAACGAGGTTTATTGCTGGCCACAGCTATATTTTTATTTTGACATTTTGGTAATACATTATTTATACCGGTAAAAAAAGTTGTGGTATCAAGACAATGTTCCCCATAATATTCCCGGAAAAGTAGCAAAAAATTTTCTTTATATTCCTGAAAATCTTCTCCTAACACTGCTTTCAAGAAATCATCTTTTCCTGGACCTATACATTGTTTTATATGGATATCAGACACAGTACTAAATCCGATTTTCTTTAAGGCAAAATTAATGGAAGTGATCACATCAGGGGCGGTATGAACCAGGGTACCGTCAAAATCAAAAATTAAGGTTGTAAATATTTTACTCACAATTTTTTAGGAATTTATGGATATAAATCTTCTAATACTTCGATCAAAGGTCTGTTCCACTTCATTTGGGAAAAAACAGGCAGGCAGCTCTCCTAAATTTTTATGATACTCGATACATTCACAACATATGCCTTTTCTGGAACAGGGTTCATAGGTACAATTACACTTTGCCAGGTTTTTCTCATAATTTTTACAATCAGCCATACAGTAACTCCTTTTCTATACTTGTCTCATTACCACCTTCACCCAACCGATCTTTTTTTTGAAGGCAGTACGAATGTGTAAAATGCAATTCTCCAGTTCTATTTTTTCCCCCTTCTTAGGGATGTACCGTAGTTTATCAATAATTAATCCACCCAGAGTATTATAATCTCCAAAAGGCAGATTAATATCCAGAACTTTATTGAGCTCTTCGATTTTCATGGAGGCCTTAACCAGATAGGTGGCTTGATTTAATTTTTTTATTTCCTTGGGGATAACATCAAATTCATCTTCAATTTCCCCAAAAAATTCTTCCAGAATATCTTCAATGGTAACCAAACCGACTGTTCCTCCATACTCACCCACCACTATAGCCATCCAAATCCTTTTCCGCTGCATTTCCTTTAGTAAACCACCAATCGGTTTACTTTCCGGAACAAATACTACCGGTCTTACTATATCCCGTAAATTCTCCGGTTCTTCAAATAAAATATCCTTGGCATTGATATTTCCGATGATGTGGTCAATATCCTTATCCATAAGAGGAAGACGAGAGAATCCTTTTTTCTGAAAAATTTCCAAAATTGAAACAATAGAATCATCGGTAGCCATGGCCAGAATTTCGGTTCTCGGTATCATTATATCATCCACACTTCTATTCCCTCGTAAAATAATTCTGGATATCAATCCGATATCTTCTTCATCAATGAAATCAGATTGCTTACTCTCTCGTATCAACATATCAAGATCTTTACGGGTAAAAAATTTTTCCACTGCCCAGTCTTCTGCTTTAATCAGCTTCAATAATAATTTTGATATATTCATTATTATAATATTAACGGGATATAACAGCACATACATGAATCTGAGAGATGGTACTGCCCCTCTTATATATAATCCCTGTTTATCTCTGGCCAACGATTTGGGGAGTGCCTCTCCAAAAATAAGCAGGAAAAAGGAACTCACCGCAGTAATGATAAAACCATTGAAAATAGGTTCCAGATATACTGCCATGATCGAGGAGGCCACCACCAGACAGACATTATTCCCGACCAGAATAGTGGTCAAGAAATTTTCCGGCTGGGCCAGAAATCCCCTAATTTTATCAGCCCCTTTAATTCCTCTCCTGGTCCAGACTTCCAATTTCAATCTGCTGACTGATATCAAAGCTGTCTCCGATCCGGAAAAAAAGGCGGAGAAAAAAAGAGCCACCAGAAACAGTAAAATTCTATAATCAATTAAATTCATTCTCTCCTTCCCTGATAATAATCTTCCCGCTGGCTTTATCCAGCAAAAGCTGCTTAATAGTATGGGATTGTGATTTTTTTATCCTAACAGTTAATTCTGTCTCAGCACCATATTGTTTATCCACGATCCTGCAGTTATTCTTTTCCATGATTTCCATCACGATACCGGTAAGGTCATAAGAAAAATTAAGCACCAATGGTACCGTTAGAAAAAATTTCTTTTTACCTGCTTTTTGTAATGTCTGTTCTGCACAATTGCGATAAGCCCGGGATAATCCACCTGTCCCCAACTTGATGCCTCCAAAATATCTGGTAACCACAGTAACAATATTGGTTAATTCCTGGGCTTCTATAGCCTCCAATATAGGCCTCCCCCCGGTGCCTCCCGGTTCACCGTCATCATTATATTTATAAATAGCCTTATCTCCTCTGCCCACTTTATAGGCTGTACAATTATGGGTTGCATTAAAATTCTGAGTAGAAATTAAATTAATATATTCCCCCGCTTGCTTAACTGTATTGACCGCCTTTACCTGGCCTATAAACCTGGAACTCTTCACCCTTATCTCTTGGCAAGCTTCCCTAATAATTGAATAATACTCATCATCCATAATCACAATATTCTTATTTGAATCTGATTAATGTAAAAAATTATGTTTACAAATACAAATGATCCTATCATCTCATAATAATTAATTTACCAATTTTTTCTTTTTTTGAGGATGATTCCGAATCATAACTGCGGGCTTTGACTTTATAAAGATATACGCCATTTGCAATGGGATCCCCCATTCCATCGCTACCATCCCAGGGGATCATATTAAATCCGGTTAACCCGGAAAGAGAGGTGAGTGCACACACCAGCTTACCGGATACCGTATATAGTTTAATCTCTATTTCAGCATCTTTGTTCAATTTAAAAGTAAAATAGGTAGAATTCTGCATGGGATTGGGATAATTCAATACCTCCTCAATTCTGAGTTCATCTTGGGGAACTATTTCAAAATCTATTGATTTCTGAGCGGAATTATTGGCATTATCCCAAGCCTTTAATAAAACAGTATGATCTCCGGTTGATAATCCGGATAAAGAATACTGTAAGCTGCCGGCCAGGTAACTATCCTTATCATATTGAAAATTTTCAGTAATATTAACCGGATTTTGATCATCCACATAAAGCATAATTTTATGCCCTATTTCCTCGGTAATGTTTACACCACTTTTATCATCCTCCAGGGAGGCAACCAGTTCAGGATCTTCTTCCACCATATCACCGGTAATAAAATTTTCATATCCGGTAAAATAAAGAGTGATTTCCGGCCCCTCTAGATCCACTAAATCCGCACTTCCTCCTACGGGCAAGAGTTCCTTACTGCCGTCACCATCCCATTGTTTATCATAAAAATAAGTACTTATGCGGGCAGTAGTTCCGCCATAGGATATATCCTTGGGGATTATAAAAGAAAACTCAAACTCTCCTCCGGTGATTTCCTTTTGCCCTCGAAATAAGGAATTGCCGGAAAGGGCATAATTGAGTTCAACCTCATCCCCAATATACACAATCTGCTTTTTACTATCATAACACTGCAAAAACACATTCCCCTTAAAATCAGTCCATTCTTTCCCCTGTTTCTCAATTCTTCCCTTTACCGTAAATTTATCCAGGGCTTTTAGGGTGTCGGGTTGTATATCAGTAATAACGCTTTTCAGGGTGGGAACTCCCAGATACATGGAGGGATCCCCAAACAGGATGTACATCTGATTATTTTCACTAAAACCAATATTATTATTTTTAGCAATTGCCAAGGCCTCACCCACTCGAAGAGGATTATCCGAATTTAAAAGTTTATTCAGCATTTGCTTGTTCAAAGCTTCGTTGGGATCGGGATTACAAGCCCGGGAGGCTGCGATGCAACCAATAGATCCTATGCCCTCGGTTGAGGTCAACAAGAGTTCAGCGGCACTCTGGTCATTCGGAATATCATACTGGCCGAAATGACAGGTGGCAGCGTAAAAAAAGCAAAGTTTTTGAGTATTGTTCAGCATTTTAATATTCTTATCTCGTTCGAACACTCTCTCATGAGCAAGATCCGTATGATTGCCATGGCCGATAAAATTAACCCATACCGTTCCCTGATTTATCTGGTCAATGAAATCGGTCTGGGCCGCCGGTTTTCTGGAGAACACTTCCGGATATTCGGTGAGATATATTTTTCTTAATTCATACTTATCAGGTATTACATTTTCTGCAATATCCTCGGAAGCATTAATATGAGTAACTTCATAATCACTGCCAGGTCCTCCAAATTCATCATCTCCCACCAGAGTAAATAAATTCCGCCACCAGCCAAAATCGGGATTACTTTCATACTGAATAATTTTATCCACCACTGCTTCTGCTTCCTGAACAGTCCGAACCGGAAATCGTCCGACTGCTAAATCCATATAAATATCATTACCGGACACATAAGTATACCAGTCATCAGTAGCCCGAGCTCTATCAGGATTAGTACCGTCATATTCAAAAGGAGGAATCCAGTTTTTATTACTTTTTGATTCAATATTTCTGTAATCATAATTACCGTCCCCGAACAAAAGAAGCATGGAAGGGCTTTTTGTCCAGAAATCATAGCAATACTTGATAAAATCCCTTATGGCAACCGGATCTAAAAGACCGCTGTTGAATTCATCATAAACATTCTGAATATCGCACACAAAAACTGAAATTGAGTCGTTTTGTTCCCGGTGAGAGGCAAACCGCAGGGCCTGATCATAAAAATCTTCATGGGTGATAACCAATAAATCAGCCTGATGGGATGGATTTCGCAGCTGGGAAGCCTCATCTTCTGTTAATTGGGAAGGAACTTTATAAGCTGATTCATCCTCGGCATAGTAATGGGGTATCCTATCCTGAGTAACACTGTCGCTAAAAGTCCATTCCTTTTCATAGGCGCTTAAGGCCATTTGCCTCACTTCCGTAACCTCGGTGATATCCAATACCAAGGGTTGCTGGTCAAAATCGGAAAGATGATAGGTATAGATACCAGGAGTCCGGGAAGCAAAAAAAGACAATTTTCCCTCCAGACTTTTTAGCTGGCAGGGATATTCTACCTCATACCAGTCAAGATAGGCCTTGGCCCCATCATTTTTGGTTAGATATTCTATATTCAGTTCATTAGCTCCTTGCTGGTAAGAGCCGTTGTATACTGCAGAGATTGTACGATCTCTGGATCCGAAATTAAAAGACTTAATTTGATCCTGATTCAAGGTGATTTCAAACTGATGAGTGTGTAATGAGCCTCTTACAAACTTGAACTTGAAATCAAGGGTGCTGTTTAAAACCGGATAATCCAACAGTAGTTGATATTGTTTACTGGGCTGATTAGGGGAAAATTCATTTCCATACCAGTCTATTCCTGCCTTCAAGAGATTATACTTATCATTCTCTAAAAAAATCTTTTGTCTGGCTGTGGATAGGTTATTCGTTCCCGTCATTCCCGCATTATCAATTACTTTCATTCTCCTGCCTGCCGTACCGTCATTAAATACCAGGAAATATATATTGGTTTCATCATAAATATTAAGGTAATGTTCATATTCCTGCTGATTTTGAGTAAATTCCCAGCCGGAAGTGCCTTTCCCGTAAAACAATATATAGTCTGATTTATCAAAACTGCTATCTTCCGTACCGTAAACTAATATGGGATTTTCCAGCAGGCCATCCGGACGCTCAGCATATATATCCCGGGGCAGCTGTTTACCCCCGTTATTGTAGATTTTTATGGTTTCAGGATCTAGGGAAGAGATATCCACTCCCTTATCACTTAAAAATTTACCAGTCAGTTTATATATTCCTTCTTCCTTGATGGGAATTTTATACCTGTAACCGGACAATCCAGACGTAGGTATGGAAGCTTTGAGAACCGGCTCTGCCATCCGCCATTTCTTTGCCTGTTTATTATTCAATAATCCCCGATCTAATAAAGTTTCCCTGCCTGTTTTCTTTCTGGTTGGTGCATAGGCGGCAGCTTTTCCGGTAAATACGATTCTAACCTTGATTTTATTATATAGCAAAACCCTATTCTGTACAGGATTATACTGTAGCGGGGATATTTTCAAGGTTATTACGGGTTGATTACGAATAAATCCCGGATCAACAAGTTCCGCCACCTCTTCCGGCATCAGGGATGCTTGCTGATAAGCATCGCCCTCCTCATATACTTCCCGGTAAAACTCTTCTTCTTTTTCCAGACCAGCGACAGGAAGTATTCTCACGCCGTCTATTGTTTTATAATCAAGGGAAAGAATATTCAGGGTGGCCTTGCCGGAAGGAGGAACTCCCAGCGTAAAAATTCTTGCCGGCAGCTGGGGTTCTCCCGCTTTATTTACCCAAGAAGCCTGATAAAAATTGGGCTTAAGATATTTTTGATGATTAACTGTAACTGTATCAAAAGTAAAATACTCAGGGCTGTACTCTATGGTTAAACTGCTTTCATTTTGGGCAATAATTTTATAGTCATTATTTATTGGGCTTGGTATAACCTTAATTGATGATGCCAAGAGTAACCATACAGATATCCAGCAAACTCTTTTCATATTTTTCCTCATAACATATATTCAGGGTCAATTTCACAATTGACCATACTTATATCTGAAAAATTAGTTTTTATCTGATTTTGAATTTTTAATTGTAGGTTTTGAATATACTCTTCACTTTTTTTTGAATTAATGGTTAGTTCCATTTTTAAAATTTTTTTTCCTGCCTTATTCTTAACTCTCAACTCATGAAAATTAAAACTTTCATCCTTATCTGTAAATTTATTTAAAAAAACTCGAATTCTTCTCAGTTCTGGATCCTTATCATCAACCGGATCAATATGTACAGTTATATGCATGCCAAATAAAGACTTTAATTTCTTTTCGACCTTATCTGCTATAGCATGAGCTGTCTGTAAAGATAGTTGATTGGATAATTCTATATGAAGGGATCCTATGACATTCTGGCCGTAACGGTGGATTATCAGATCATGCATATCAAATACCTGGGGAAAATTTCTAACCGCTTTTTTTACCTTCCGAATTAAATCCGGGGGAGCAGCTTTCCCTAAAAGTTCATCTATACCCCTCAGCAAAAACTCTCCTCCGGTATATCCTATCATAATTGCAATAATGATGGTGGCCAGTCCGTCTCCAAAGTAAATTTTGAACTGCTGTAAAAGAAAAGCTATAATCACTGCAAGTGAAGAAATAGCATCGCTGCGATGATGCCAGGCATCTGCCTTAAGCACATCGGATTCTATCAAATTACCCATTTCATTAGCAATCCGAGCCAGTATTTCTTTAAATCCAACCGAAAAAATTAAAAATCCAATTATGAACCAGGAAACAGATAATGACCGCGGATTTATAAGATAATGGAAGCCAGTTTTTAACAACTCAAAAGCAATTAATAAAAGTACTAATGATACTATAACTGTGCCCACAGCTTCCATTCTGCCGTGACCATAGGGATGATTTTTATCCGGAGGTTTATTGGATACCCGGTAGGTTACAATGATGACCACGGAAGTGAATACATCGGAAAAGGAGTGAAAAGCATCCGCTACTAGAGCTAACGAACCGGTAATCAGACCAAAAAATGCCTTAAACAAGGTAAAGACAAGGTTACTGATAATACTTATCCACCCTTCCAGATTACCGTACCTGCTTCTGACCTGCTGATTTTGAATATTCTCCCCATCAGGGATGAAGGTTTTTACAATGTACGAAGTTAATTTTTTCAATCTTATTAAAAACCTGCTTTAATTTGAGGCTATTGTTTTTAACTGCCTGATTAATAGCGATGTAACCTAAAAAAATAGGTTTCAATTTTTTTTCTGCCCGCATATTTGCTATGGCATCCTGTTTAATTATCAATATATGAAAGTCAAAAACAAAATGAAAGCGAATTTTACTCTTCACTCAAGATTTTTAATAATACATTTAAATTTATTGTTTAATTGCCTATTTTTTCATACCTTAATAAGAATACATAAAATCCGTTTTTGTTTACAAAGGTAAACTTCAGTATTAAATCAAACTATGTCTCTAGAAAAAGTAATCCAGATTGGAAACATATATTTCTTTGCCTTCGCTATAAGTAATGCTTTTATACCCTGGCTATTACACTGGGATAAAATCAAAGAATCAAGTCCCACCGAAAATACCAGGGTATACCTCTATATTGGTAATATAATGCTTATTTTCTTATGCCTTTTCTTTGGAATATCCGGTCTCCTCTATACCAATACTCTGCTTTCTTCTTCCCTGGGATTATTCTTGTTAATCGCCAGAGCTTGTTTCTGGATTTGTATCACCTTTTTGTTCCTATTGCTGCATGGATTGAAAGGATTGATTTCTATATTACTATTCCTTCATTTACTTATCTGCATATTTATACATTTTATTCCCATTATTTTTTTTAACCTGATTTATGAAATTTAAAAAGATTCACATGATTTTTATGATAGCAGGATGTATGTGATGTATAGGATTATGGGATTATTAATAATTATATTACATTGTCATTAATATTTACTACTTATTATTTATCAAAAAACTTTAATATCCTGTATAACCTGTTCATCTTGTCAAATTTTCCCTCAAAATATAACGTTACTGACTGAAATTTACTTGTTATTTTTCTTTCGGACGATTATATTGCAATCAGTATTAAAAAATATTTTTCAAAAAACATATTAATAAAAATGAAATTTATAGGTGATTTTCATATACATTCCCACTACTCGATTGCTACCAGTAAAAATCTTAAACCTGAATTCTTGGATTACTGGGCAGCACTTAAAGGTATACAGGTGATCGGTAGCGGGGATTTCACTCATCCCGGATGGATAAAAGAACTAAAAGAAAAACTTGAGCCGGCTGAACCGGGTCTTTTTACTCTCAAAGATGAATTTTTTATAAACCGCCCCTTTAGAAATTCCCAAATTACCACACCTAAAACCAGATTTTTACTGAGTGCTGAAATCAGCAATATCTATAAAAAGGGAGATAAGGTGCGCAAAGTACACAATCTCATATTCGCTCCCGATTTTCACACCGTGGAAAAGATTCAAAACAAACTTGATGCCATTGGAAATATAACTTCGGACGGCAGGCCTATCCTGGGGCTTGACTCCCGTGATTTACTGGAGATATGCTTGGAAGCATCTCCTGATATATTCTTTATTCCTGCCCATATCTGGACCCCCTGGTTCTCTGCTCTGGGATCGAAATCTGGATTCAATTCCATAGATGAGTGTTATGAAGATCTTACTTCCCATATTCATGCCGTGGAGACCGGCCTTTCCAGTGATCCTCCCATGAACTGGATGTGTAGCTTTTTGGATAAATTTACCCTGATTTCCAACTCCGATGCCCATTCTCCGGAGAAACTGGGCAGAGAAGCAAATCTTTTCCATACCGACCTTTCCTATAAAAACATTACCCAAACCATACAATCAGGTAATCCGGATAAATTCCTGGGAACAATAGAATTTTTTCCCCAGGAAGGTAAATATCACTATGATGGACATAGAAAGTGTAATATTTGCTGGGATCCTACCGAAACCTTAAAGCATAAAACAATTTGTCCGGTTTGCGGGAAAAAAGTCACTATTGGAGTAATGCACAGAGTAGCGGCCCTCTCTGACCGGGAGGATTTCAAAACTGCCCAGAATAGGCTTCCCTTCTATTCCCTGGTACCGCTAAAGGAAATACTTGCCGAAATCTCAGGCATGGGCCCCCAGTCCAAAACCGTATCCAATCATTATTCCACCTTACTGGAAAAAGCAGGCCCTGAATTTAATATCCTCCTGCATTTACCCCTGGACGAGCTGGCTGGCTCGGGAGGTGAGTTGATAGCAGAGGGAGTAAAGAGAATGCGCCGGGGCCAGGTGATTATTACCCAAGGCTATGATGGTGAATTCGGCCGGATCAAAGTTTTTTCTGAACGGGAGATTGCGACCTTAAATAAGCAGCCTACTTTTTTCGGTTCCGAGGCTGCCGAAAAAAAACCAGCTGTTAAAGAAAAAAAATTATTTGACTTTAATATTGAAGAGTATCATAAACTGCAAGAAACATCTTCAGAACCGGAATTAATCCATGATCAAAAACCAGAATTTAAGAAAGATAGTATGCTCAAGGAATTAAATCCGGAGCAACGTCGGGCTGCAGAACATGCCGGCGGCCCTGCCCTGGTAATCGCCGGTCCGGGTACTGGCAAGACCAGGGTTCTCAGTTCCCGTATTACCTTTCTACTGGAAAGAAATCAGGTGTCTCCTGATTCCATTCTGGCCATTACTTTTACCAATAAAGCAGCTACGGAAATGAAAACCCGCATCCAGACTCAGGTTGCTTCCCCATCTGTAGCGGATAAGCTCACCATATCTACTTTTCATGCTTTTGGCTACTCCATCTTAAAAAACCATGCCTCCAAATTGGGAAGAAATTCAAACTTTATCATTATTAACGATTCTGAAAAAAAGAAAATAATTACGGAATACCTGAAGTGTGATAAAAAGCAGATAAAACAAATCTCTTATGCAATTTCTCGTGACAAACAGTTATTACATAGGGAAGATAATAATGAGAATAAAGATCTCATTAACCAATACGAAATGCTTCTGAAAAAAGAAAATGTATTTGATCTTGATGATCTTATTGAAAAGGTAGTGTATTTATTTTCTCATCATAAAGACATTTTAGAAGAATATAAAAATCAATATAAATGGATATTAATAGACGAATACCAGGACATTAATCAAGCGCAGTATCAAATGATTCGTCTATTAGTTGATGAAAAAGATAAAAATATTTATGCCGTAGGTGATCCTAACCAGGCTATATACGGCTTCAGAGGATCGGATACCAGATTTATAAATCAATTTATTACTGATTATCCCCGGGCTTCTGTATATAAACTTAAAACCAGCTATCGCTGTTCCAATACCATCCTCTCCGCCTCGGACAACATTCTCACTGCTACCGGAAGCGAATATGAACACGAAAACAAAGTAACAACTTCGGACCGCAATTTACTACAGGGTTTGCAGCAGGGAGTACATATCCAAATTTCCTCCCACCCTACCGAAAAAAGTGAAGCAGAATTTGTAGCCAGGACTATTGAGCATATGATAGGCGGCCTGCGTTTCTTTTCCCTGGACAGTAATATCACCCGGGGTGCTGAACCTGACGATATTAACTCTCTAGCCGATTTTTGTGTGCTCTGCCGGACTATGCGTCAAACTGAAGCCATAAAAAAAGCCTTTTCCGATCATTCCATACCTGCTCAGATTACCGGAGAGGATCCCTTCTTCACAAAAGCACCTGCCAGGGAAATTATTGATCTTTTAAAACTGGGATTTCATTCGGAAAATTCTCTTCTTAAAAAACAGCTGATCTCAAAAAATCTAATTTCTCCTGATCAGATTGAGTGGCTGAAAAATACAGTCTCCACGCATTCCCTTACCAAAACAATAAAGCTTTTGTTAGATATAGTAAAAGAGAAGGTTGATATAACAGATGATTTTGTGGTAACACGATTACTGGAGTGTGCGGATAATTATAATGACAATTATGATGAGTTTTTAAAATTTACCTATCTGGGATCCGGTATGGATACCTATAATGCTGACACGGAAGCAGTTTCGGTTATGACCATGCATGCCTCCAAGGGCCTGGAGTTTCAAACTGTGTTTATCACCGGCTGTGAAGACGGGTTGATTCCTTACTCCTATTTTAAATCCCAAACCTCTGATGTGGAAGAGGAAAAACGGTTGCTCTATGTGAGTATGACCCGGGCCAAGAAATATTTATATCTCACCCACGCTAAAAAGCGATTCCTTTTCGGACAGCAAAAACCAATGCCTCCCAGCCCTTTTCTGGCTGCCATCAAAAAAGAGCTTATCGAACGTTCCCAGGACACCTATCAAAGAAAGCCTAAGAAGAAGGATAAGCAGATGGGATTGTTTTGAAATTTTATTGAATATTTATATTTTCCCTTGACATTTTAATACTAAATAATTACAATATAACATTCAAGTTTTCACTAGTATCCAAATGACAGATGATTATGTGTCCTAAGATGGGAATACCAAATGATTTTTTTACGTTAAAAATTAGTATTTTTGAAAAAGGGATATATTTCTTCACTCATAAATATAAAATTTTGATAAAAAATTGCTATATACAGCAACACAAAAAGAACTACATACAGCAAGAAATGAAATCCTTAATTACTACATACAGCAATTTCTTGCTATATGCAGCAATTTTTAAAAAATTATGCTCGACCGCTTAATAAGTGGTTATACAAATAATCCAATCGGAGATTGATTATGAAAATACTTATTTTCATTATATTCAGTTTTTTGTTAATCGGTTATCTCTTTTTTCAAGAAATATCAGCAGCATCGATTTGGCAGATGAATGATGAGGCCAAAAAAGAAGAGGTACTGATTCCACGGGGTGGAGAGAGGATTACTTATATCAACTCTTCCGGTATCGGTGAAATAGCTGTGCGTATCAAAGTTCCTCTCACACCACGCTATCCCGAAGGTGCTCCAATTGTCTTAAATGTTGGAACGTTTTTTGGGAATCACAGCGGTTTCAACAACCAGATTCCAGAAACAATGATTGGAGCTATAGAATCAGCTTGCCTTTGGCCTGGAGAAAAGGACACCTTGACGGGCGCATCAAGCGAAGGAACCTACGATTATTGTGGACCCAATTGTCTTGCTGCACTTTGTGATGCGATTCGATTTATCTCAGGCGATCTGCCGAATGTGAATGGTGACTATATCTATGAAATGGTTGACATCCCTGTCATTATGGATAATGTAGGACTTTTTGCTTTTTCACATGCCGGCCTTGGTGCAATAAATGTTTTGGCGCATCATGGCAATCTCCTACCAAAGGTTCGGTATTTCGTAGGCCGAGAAAATCCAACCATCCCTCAAATGAATACCCTGGAAGCTGGTTACATGAACGATTACAATCAGCCGATTCTTAATCCTTACTACAACTATCCGGATGATTATACGCCAACTATGTTGAATATAGATTACTCAGAAGTGGATTGGATATGGGATCCTCCGGACGGGAAGACAAATGGACGACCTGTATTCCGGATTTTGGGAGGCGATGATCATATCCTGAGCTGGAAAGGCCCAACGATGTGGGATAACAAACGATACTATTCGGTCTCTCTTACACAAGCTCTTCTGAATAACGGTGCTTTAACAATTAACAACTGGCCATCTGATCTGGCGACGATAGAGGAAACAATGTCGCACTGGCCCTTCCGCACATCAGCAAAAAATTATACGAAACTTTCACAAAACACTCCCCAACTTAAAGTGATGCTGGTCTTTTCCAAGGATGATCATGTACAGGCTGCAGCAGATAAACCTCATATTCATCAAGCCTACGACGGTTTAAAAAATATGTCACATCTCTGGGTTCGGATGAATCCAGACCTCTCTTACATACAATCGATTAATTCTGAATATGATGCAGGATTTCCTGATAATCCGGCATGTGAAGAGCCATTGAATTGGTTACAAATCAGTGATTGGGCATATCCTGATATACCGGGAACAAAAATCGAAGTTCCTCTTGCAGCTGTGGCAGAAATGGCCGACCGTGTTTATGAGGATAACTGGTCGCCGAATCTCGAACATGTATCTTTTTCTGTATATACTTCGATCGAGAAACTATCTCACGAAACCATAAAATATGCATTGTACCAGAATTATCCTAATCCATTTAATCCGGTAACGACCATTTCATACGATCTCTCCGAATCCTGTTTTGTCACATTGAAGATTTTTAATATTCGCGGAAGGGAAATGCAGACCATCGTCAACGAGTGGAAACAGAATGGGTATAACAATGTCAGA
>CAZKMO010000042.1:0-23371 GCA_964554015.1 uncultured bacterium | reverse complement strand
TCCCTCTCTTTTTCAAAAGAGA
Source organism: uncultured bacterium (assembly GCA_964554015.1). Lineage (GTDB taxonomy): Bacteria > Zhuqueibacterota > QNDG01 > QNDG01 > CAYUAG01 > CAYUAG01. Next base: position 23,349 of record CAZKMO010000042.1, on the reverse strand, counting down.
GGGAGATAAAGAGGGTGAGTTTGATTAATGATTCTATACTAAAAATAGACTCGCAGGGTAGGATTCATCCCCTCAAAAATTAAAATAATGACTTCCTAATAAATGTCGGGGTAAACCTCGATCTACGGGATTATTTCCGACTCTAGTACAATGTGGGTCGGAGAGAAAAATGTATAAAAAAATTCTCCCTCTCTTTTTCAAAGAGAGGGGAATTAAAGGGGTAAGTTTTACTCTGCGGGAGCTAAGGCTCCGGCAGGATATTATTTTTTCTTCTTTAACCGTTTTTTACGCCGGGCTTCTCTTTTTTCCTTAAGCCGGGCACTGAGATTCTCGAACACGGCATATATAACCGGAATGACGATAAGGGTGAGAATGGTTCCCACCAGCAACCCTCCGATAACAGAGCGGGCCATGGGGGCCCAGTTCTCACCGCTTTCTCCTATTCCCAGAGCCAGGGGAAACATGGCCAGGATAGTGGTCAGGGCAGTCATGATTACCGGTCTCATTCTGGCTTCTCCGCCCAAATGAATCGCTTCTGTCAGGGAATGCCCTCTTTCCCGCAACAGATTAATATAACTGATGAGCACTATACCATTATTCACAATGATTCCTACCAGCATTATATTTCCAATAAGTGACATTACACTCAAAGTGGTGCCGGTAAGGAATAAAGCCAGAGACACCCCGATTAAGGACAGGGGAATGGTAAAAAGAATGATAAAAGGATCAAGCAATGATTCAAACTGGGAAGCCATCACCATATAGGTAAGCAGCATAGCCACCAGAAAGGCCAGTCCCAGGTAGAGAAAGGAATTCATCATTTCTTCTGCGGCTCCGCCTATTTCAATGCGGAAATCAGTGGGAAGAGGATATCCCTTTAAGATTTTCCTCACTTTAGCAGTTGCACCGCGCAGGTCATTTCCGGCCACTGTACAATTTATAGAGACTACTCTTTCCTGGTCTTCCCGGTTAATTTCAGTGGGAGCATCGGTTAATTCTATACTGGCAAGCGAACGCAGTGGTATTTGCTGACCCTGATAGGTGGTGATTAAAATATTTTCCAGGTCATTTATATTCTGGCGGAATTCTTTTTGCAGCTGTACCCGGATGTCATACTCGTCACCACCTTCCCGATATTGGCTGACAACATTGCCCAGAATACTGGTACGAATGACCTGACCGATCTGAGAAGTGGAAAGGCCCAGATCAGCGATTCTGTCCCGTTTCAGCTGTATTTTTAATTCCGGTGCTGCCTCTTTCACGCTCACTTCTGTTTCCACAATTTCTTTATTAATGGATACTTTTTGTTCAATATCATTGGCCAGAGCTTTGGCTACTTCCAGATCGTATCCAAATAATTGAATAACAATATCTCCGCCGCCGCCCATGAAAGCTTCCTCTCCCCGGTCCGCAAATCGCACCTCCACATCAGGAAGTTTGTTGAGATATTGGCGTAGATCATTTTCAATATCCTGGGAGGAGCGGGTACGTTGACTTCTGGGAACCAGGCGGATCATAATGTCACCTTCATTGGAACCGCTGGAAGAAAAGGCAGCAAACATGCCTTCCCCCTGACCAAAGTTGGAATACACCATTTCGGCTTCGGGGACCTGCTCTTTGATAATATTATGTATCAGATGAATACTTTTGGCCATGGCAGGCAGGCTGGTACCGGGAGATCTGTCCACGGCCATTTGCACAAATCCCTGGTCGTTTTCCGGTATAAATTCACCTCCCCGGGTAAAAAGCAAAGCAACTGCCAACACAAAGGCAACGGCGGTCATAATTATTACTCTCAGCTTATGTTTTAGAGACCAGTCCAGGGCTTTCAGGTAATTTTTCCGCAGACGGTCAATGCTATTTCCGATACTTTGAGACAGACGATGCAGTTTTGATTTTTTCTTTAGGGCTTGATTAAGCTGCAAAAACCGGGAAGATAAGAGGGGTACTAGAGTAAGAGCCACAATTAAGGATACCGCCAGAGAGAAACAAATGGTAACCACCATATCATTGAATAACTCACCGGCAATGCCGGGGACAAAGAGAACCGGCAGGAAAACCGAAACCGTGGTCAGCGTAGAGGCGATGATAGCAGTGGAAACCTCACTGGTCCCGGTATCCGCTGCTTCCCTGGGTTTCATCCCCTGCTCCCGTAACCGATAAATACTTTCCAGTACCACGATGGAGTTATCCACCAGCAGCCCTACAGCCAGGGCTAAGCCAGCCATGGAAATAATATTCAGGGTCAGACCTGCCTGATCCATAACCGCAAAGGTTACTATTATGGATATGGGGATGGAAATGGCAACAATAAGGGAGCTGCGAAAGTTGCGCAGGAAAAACAAGAGGATAAGAAAGGCCAATATAATGGCCTGAATGGCGGTATTACCCAGATTTTTCATAGATCGATTAATAAAATCTGCCTGGTCCCATATGGTTTCGATTTTAATGTCACTGGGTATTTCCTGAAGGATACTTGCCATTCTGGCATGTACTCTTTTGAGAGTATTAACTGTATTGGCATCTGACTGCTTCTGCAGAATAAGCAGAACGGATGGATTGTCATTCACCAGAACTTCTTGTCTGCTTTCGGCAAAGCCGTCAACCACTTGGGCTACATCACTGATCCGAATAACACTGCCCTGCAAGGTGGTAATGGCAGTATTTCTGATTTCTTCAACCGACTGATATTCACCCTGGGTTTGAATAGTGAATTCCTGTTGCTTATTATCTATCCATCCGGAAGGAAGCTGCAGATTATTGGCCCGCAGGGCATTTTCAACCTGAAGCACAGAAATATGGTGAGCACGGAGACGAATTGGATTAAGTAAAATCCTGATTTCTCTTTTCAATCCTCCGGTTGTGGATGCTGAGGCAACCCCCGGAATCCGCTCCAGTCGAGGTTCAATATCCTGTTCCGAAATTTTTCGCAATTCGGCCAGCCCATGCAGCTGGGATCCCACCGACATAAAGGAAATAGGCTGCATGGAGGGATCAAAGGCAAATACCATGGGATCGGAGATGTCATCGGGAAGATATTCTTCTATAAAATCAAGAGCATTACGCACATCAATTTCAGCCTGATCCATATCCGTACCCCATTCAAATTCCAGCATTACCAGGGATAACCCCTGCCTGGAATCAGAGGTAACTGTTTTTACATTTTGTACCGAGGATACTGCTTCTTCAATGGGCCGGGTAACCACGGTTTCAATATCAAAGGGACCCACTCCCACATACTGGGTTATAACTGCCACCACGGGAAAATCGAGCTCCGGGAAAAGATCTATTTTAAGTCTGCCCAGAGAAAAAAGGCCGAATCCAACTGCTATGATATAGATCATAAAGAAGGTGACGCCCCTTTTAATAGCTGTCTTGGACAATATCATAGTGCCGCCTCCTCTTTTTCGGTAATTATATTAACTTCAGCTCCATCCAGCAGTTTATTTTGTCCGGATACCACTATTTTTTCACCCACCTTTATCCCGGAGTTAACGGCAATATAATTATGATTTACATATTCAACTTCCAGATCACGCTGTTCTGCTCTGCTGCTGTCATTAACCGTATAGACATGATACTCTTTTACTACTGTGTCTCTGCCCTCTACGGATTTAAGAGTAGTGGTTTCCAGGGCAGCGTAGCGGGGGATAATTATTTTGTCTTCCAATAATCCGATAGTAACTTCTGCCCGGGCAAACATTCCCGGTTTAAGCCTGCTGTCAGGATTGGGAATGAGAATTTCAATGGTAGCCAGACGGGTAATAGGATCCAGTATAGGGCTGATTTTTACAATTTTGCCCTGAAACGATTCCTGGGGATAACTGGTTACTTCCACCTGGGCCGGCTGATCAAGTTTCAGCTGACCAAATTCTTTATCGGTGGCATCAAACACCATTTTAACATTCTCAATCTGCACAATGGTTACCACTGGCAGTTGGGGAGCAGCCATGTCCCCTTCTTCATAATTTCTTTCCCCGATAATTCCGGCAATGGGGGCAGTAATAGAGGCATCCTTGAAACTACTTTGGGCACTGGCCAATCCAGCTTCAGCCTGATCGACCTGGGACTGAGCAGCCTCGTACTGGGTTTGTATGGCATCGTACTGCTGCTGGCTCATGGCATTTTCAGAAAAGAGACGTTCTGCCCTTTGATACTCAGCCGCAACATTGGCTAACTGGGCTTCGGCAGCGGCTAAGGCGGCCGTGGCCCTGCGAACGGACTGGTTCATTTGGGTGGCTTCCACCACAGCTATAATGTCTCCCTTGGATACCTGATCTCCTTCATCCACATAAAAGCGGGTAATACGATCAGGAATTTTAGAAAAGACTTTTACTTTATATTCTGCCACTATATCACCATTAAAGGCCAAGGTCTGCTTAATATCTCCTTTTTTGACTGGTATTACTTCTACTGGAATGGGTGCTTTTTCCTGACCAGTATCAGAAGGGGCGCAGCTTACGAGTATTAGTATTCCCAGGAAAATTATGGTTGTAATTCCTTGTCTTAACATTCTTGTTCTCCTTTTTATCTAATTTTTATTTTTATAATTCAATTCCTTTATTATCATAAAACACCTGACAGAGTTCCGGTTACTTTGCGCAGTCGGTACCGGGCAGTCTGATATTCATATAAGGCAGAAGCATAGTTTACTCGGGCCCGGGTCAAGGCAAGCTGGGAATTCAATACATCCAGCTGGGTGGCCACTCCCTCTTCGTAGCGCAGGTTGGCCAGATGCAGAGCTTCTTCGGCCAGATCAATTGATTTTTCAGCTGATAAATATTTTTCTTCTGCCTCCTTGAATTTATTCTGAGCCAGTTCCACTTCAGCTGCAATGCCGTCATACAGTTGCTTTTTGGTGTCCTGTATAATATTATAGTCCAGTCTGGCTTTTTGATATGTCCGGCAGCGTTTCAGTCCGGTAAAAAGAGGAATTTGCAGACTGAGGGCGGAAGTGAATCCCTTGCTGAAATCTTCGGATTTAAAATTGTAGTCATTCCGCATAGCCAGGAAGGAGTAATCAGTGGAAAAGTAGAGTTTGGGGAGAAATTCACTTCGGGCCAGGGTAATATTTTGGGCAGCAATGTCCTTTTGGGCAGTAAGTACCTTAAGTTCCGGCCGGTTTTGTAAAGCTTTTTGCATAAGGGTATCATAGGGAGATGACATTAATTCATCTTTTTTATACTCTAACTCACCCTCTATCATAATCTGGGTTTCCTTGGGCAATCCCATTACCGTCCTGAGTCCGGTTAAAGCAGATTGATAGTTATTTCGAGCTGCGATTACCTCTGGTTTAACATTGGCCACCTCTACTTCTGCCCGCATTTTATCAAATCCGGAAGCTGAACCCACGTTATACAGTTTTACAACTCTGTCCAGATTTGCCTGGGATTGTTCCAGAGCCTGTTCCTGGACCTGCATCAGTTCCTGAGCCAACAGGGCTCGATAAAAGGCATCCGCAGTCTGGTATATGAGATTTTGTTTTTTTGATTCCAGATTCTTTTCACTGGCTCTGCGAGAAGCATAGGCCATTTTAACTCCGGCAATACCTGCTCCACCCAGAAACAGGGGCTGAGCAAGGTTCAGACCGTAGGTAAAGGTATTTTCCAGACCGAAAGATATTCTGACATAGTCCGGCATTTGGTCATATCCCGGCGTACTGGGACCGAGCATTTCTTTAATAAAATTGGGAATGGTGGTTTCCTGAATTTCCCAGGCTTTTTGAAAATTTATACTCCCATTTACCTGAGGAAGCAGTGCTGAATAAGCTTCCCCGATACTGGCGCCGGCTTTTTTAACATTTTTTTCTGCAATCCGCACTTCCGGATTTTTTTCCAGAGCAAGTTCAATACTTTTATCTATGGTTAAGATAAGCCTGTCCTGGGCAAACAAAGAACCGGTTATTAGTAGCATTATTATACTTACAGTTATCAAATGATATTTTCGCATACCTCCTCCGTAATTTCTAAATTATGATTATTTGCATTTAATTTTTTTTGCTTACTCCATATAAGAACAGTTTTTTTATCTGCTCGGTTTCTTTTTCTACCGCTATATTTTCATTGTTGAAAATCTGATGAAATACAAAATAATTTAACATGCCTTGGAGACCTATGGCCGCTATATCAGCATTAATGTTGCCGATGTTGTTTTCTTCTTTTCCTGCTATAATCATTTTTTCAGTAAGATTTATAAAATTCTGGAAAACTTTTATTCCCAGATCACGCATGCGTTGATGATCTTCCATGGTAGTGCGTAGTTTCTCCGAGTGAATAATTTTAAAATAAGCTTTGTTTTCCTTAAAGAAATGTAAATAGGTTTTTATAAAGTCATGTAAGGTTTGCTCAAAGGGTTGTTTATGTGAAATTGCCTTTTCCAAACGGGAAAAAAATTCATTGGTTTTTTCTTTAATGATGGAAAAGAAAAGATCCTCTTTATTTTCAAAATAAAGATACAGCGTTCCTTTGGAAAGGTCGGCATTATGGGCTATTTCATCAACGGTGACTTCATGAAAATCAGTTCTGGAAAACAGCTTCATGGCAGCATTAAGAATGGTTTTCTTGCGGTCAGATTGAGTGTTATTTTTAATATCGTGTTTCATATTGAATATTCTCCTGTCTCTAATCCCAGTTTTACTTACTGACTGGTCAGTCATAAATTTGTATATTATACGAAAAATTCAGGAAAAGTTCCAAGAAAAAAAATTTTTTTTAGGTTTTTTTTAAAAACATACGTATTAATATAATGATTAAAAATTAATCCCTAGGCATAGCACTATTTTAAAATATATGATTTAACCTTTATCAAGGAAAAAATAATCACAAATTTCTGTATTAATAATAAATAATTTAAGGAGTACATATTTTAAATGGAAAAACCTATAAAATCGATTACGATAATACTGTTTATAATATCATTTTTTTTCTGTTCTTCCACCTCATCTCAAGGGATTTATAAAGCCATATCTGCCTATGAATGGGAGATTTCTTCTCCCCAGAAACAGGATTTGAATTCTAAATTAATTGCTAAAGCGGAGAAAGAAGTCAGCAAGAAATTATATTATACAAGTTTTTTGGTGGTGAGGAATGGGTATTTAATAGTGGAGAAATATTATAACGGCCAGGATAAATATGATCTGGAACGGGCTTTTTCGGTTACCAAAAGTTACATATCCGCTGCCATCGGCAAGGCCATTGATCAGGGTTATATTGAAAGTATTGACAGTAAATTGGTTGATTTTTTCCCCGAATATTTTGATGAACATACTGATCCCAGAAAATATCAGATTACTATTGGTCATCTGCTTACCATGACTGCAGGATTTGACCAGGAAGAAAATTTAATGAAAAAACTAAGAGGGTCAAAAAATATGATTGCCTCCATTATCGCTTCAGATCTGCAGTTTGATCCCGGAACCGATTTTCTTTACTCTTCTCATGGTTCCCATCTCTTATCGGGGATTCTGCAAAAAGCCACCGGAATGGATACCTTTGATTTTGTTTACCATGAATTATTACAACCCCTAGGTGTCTGGTCAATCAGGTGGGCCAAAGATCAAAACGGTGTTTTCTTTGGCGGAGCGGGTATGTATATAACGCCCCGGGATATGGCCCGTTTCGGATATTTATATCTTCACAAGGGTAAGCTGCAAGGAAAACAAATACTCGACAGCGAATGGATCAAGCAGAGTGTTACCAATCATCGTCATTATAACAGTAAGTGGAAGGAAATGGAGGAGGTGGGATATGGATACTTATGGTGGACAGGGGAGTTGAGAGGATACCCGGTTTATTTTGCCTCCGGATTTGCAGGACAGTGGATCCTGGTAATCCCGGATGTGAATATGATAATTGTTACCACCATGATGGATTTTACAGAAAAAGAGGGGATCCAGATGGAATCCCTGATTACTATTGTGCATAATTATATTTTACCAGCAGTTAATGATAAATAATATCAGTCCGGATCGGGATTTTAAGACAAAAGATAAAATCAACTGGGTATAGGGTATACGGTATAAGGATTTTGAATTATGAATTTATTTATTCAAGACTGGACTTCACCATGAATTTATTTGAGGTGGAGTTCGGGCGTCAGGCCTCATGATTTAAAAGGAAATGGGGAAAGGTTGAGGTTAAGGTTAAGGAAATATTAATCAAGTTCAACCATAGTCTTATTGTGATCCTTTTTCATATCCCCTTTCAAGTCCAGTGTCGCTTCGCTCCTCTGAACTCGAGTCTCCCAACCCTTTTCTCTCCCTTGAGGGAGAGAAAAAAGAGAGGGTGTTTTAGGGCAAGTTTAAATAACAAATACCAATATCCAAATATTAAATAAATACCAAAAGCCAAATTTAAAATTTCAAACAGCGAGACGGTTGCAGTTTTGGTCATTGTAGTTTGAATATTGTGATTTATTTGTTATTTGGGATTTGGGTTTTGGAATTTAAAAAATTATGGTTAGTTTTGTTAGTTGCTGATCTAAAAGGTTAAGGTTAAGGAAATATTTTGATAAATTCTTGGAAAAGTGGAATCCTGGAAGATTGGATTATTGTAAAAATTTTTCCATAATTCCGTTCTTCCAACCTTCCATTATTCCCTCATTCCCTTAGATTGTTTAGAAATAATTTTGTGGTATAAAATTCATTTAATTTTTTTTCTCACCGTGTTCGGCTTTGACTATGGTCTTTACATTACCCCGGGGATTGAAATCGCCGATCACTTCCATCCAGCGGGGATGACACAGGGCAACCAGATCGTCCAGTATTTTATTTACCGTTTCTTCGTGGAAAAGTTCTGTATCCCGGAATTTATTTATATACAGCTTTAATGATTTTAATTCAATGATTTTTTTATCCGGTACATAGTTAACCTTGATGACGGCGAAATCAGGATATCCGGTAAGGGGGCACAAACAGGTGAATTCCGGCAGGCTGATATTCACCTCATAATCCCGGTGGGGATATTTATTGTCCACGGCAGTCAGCTTGGATTCTTTTATTTCGCGCTCTCCTTTTTTCACTTTTTACTCCTTATATATAGTCGGATCCTCTATTCCGGCTTCTCGGAACCCCTTTTTTCTTAAAAGACAGCTGTCACAGGCACCGCAGGCCTTTCCTTGCGGAGAAGGATCATAGCAGCTCAGGGTCTGGCTGTAGTCTACTCCCAGCTGAGTCCCTTTTTGAATTATTTCTGCCTTGGTTAATGTAATTAAGGGAGTATGAATGTGAAACTCCTCTCCCTGTACCCCTGCTTTGGTTCCCAGATTAGCCGCTTTTTCAAATGCTTTTATAAATTCTTCCCTGCAGTCCGGGTAGCCGGAATAATCCTGTTGATTCACTCCGATGAAGAGGTGACGGCAGGCTAGCACCTCCGCCCAGGAAAGGGCCAGGGAAAGAAAGATAATATTCCGGGCTGGCACATAGGTAGCCGGAATTTCAGCCTCCGAATTAGTTACGTCAGTCCGATTTTTGGGAATTTCCAGGTTGTCAGTCAAGGCAGATCCGCCGATGGCAGCAAGGTCAAGATCGAGAATAAGATGCTGTTCTGTGCCCAGGGAATGAGCAATTTTTTTGGCTGCTTGGAGTTCCAGAGAATGTGATTGTCCGTATCGGAAACTCAAGGCAAAGCATATGTAGCCTTCAGCCTTTGCCACTGCCAGGGTAGTGGCCGAATCCATTCCTCCACTCAACAGTATTACGGCTTTATTCATATCAATCCCTCTGCTTAAAATCCTGGGGCCAGAGGATTTTATGCAGCTGAGGCTGGAGTCGTACATGTAGGTTGTCTTTCAAAATCCATTGGGCCACTTTTTCACTTTCTATATACCCATGGGCAGGTGAAAGAAGCACTTTGCATCGGTCAGATAATGCATAGTGAGTCATGATTTCTTTACTCCATTCATAATCTTTGCGGCTGGCAATAACAAATTTTATTTCATCTTTTTCTCCCACGACCTGGAGATTGGCGAAATTATTTTTATCACTTTGATTGCTGCCGGGAGTTTTAATATCGATGATGCGGTGGCATGCCGAAGGCAGTGGTTCTATATCCAGGCTGCCATTGGTTTCCACCAATACGGTTAATCCCTTATCCAGCAGGGATTGGGCCAAGGCAGGAGTTTCTTTTTGTAAAAGGGGTTCCCCTCCTGTGATTTCCACCAGGAAAGGTTTATAGTGTATGACTGTTTGTACAATTTGCTGCAGGGAGAGTTCCTGACCTTCAAAATAGGCATATTGGGTATCGCACCAGGCACAGCGAAGATTACAGCCGGTAAGGCGGATAAAAACACAGGGGTAGCCGGCAAAGGAAGATTCTCCCTGAAGGGAATAGAATATTTCATTGACGGTTAAGATAGCTTCTCCCCGGAATATTATTTTTCCCTATAGGTAAGGGCATAATTATCTGATTCCCACAGGGTAACTTCCGACATCTTTACCTGCCGGGGAAGCTGTTCGGCAATTTGTTGATAGATATATCGGGAGAGATTTTCCGCAGTAGGATTGACCGTATCAAAGGGTTTTACCTGATTAATATGTTTATGATCAAAGGCAGAAATAACTGATTCGGTGATTGATTTTAACTTTTTAAAATCAAAACTGATGCCGATCTTATCCGTTTTCTCCGCTGTTACCTTTACTCCTATTTTCCAGGTATGTCCGTGCAGTTCACAGCATTCTCCCGGATATCCATGCAGCTGGTGGGCTGCGTCGAAGTGGGTTTTTATAAAAATCGAATACAAAAGCCTCCCCTTTATGCGGTGATTGTTTTAGTTGATTATAACAAGATTTTACCTGTTTGTCAAGTGTATTTTTCTTTAATTTAAATTGTGCTTTTTTAAGTAAGATGAGTTTATCACTTGATTCTATGCAAAGGTATTAGAGATCGATAGAAAAAGTTGTCCCTTTGTTTTTTTCACTCTCAACTCTGATAGTCCCCTGATGCTCGTCGATTATGCGTTTGACTATAGCCAGACCCAGTCCCGTACCCCTCTCCTTGGTAGTAAAATAGGGCTTAAATATATTATCCTTTTGTTCAGGATCAAGGCCACAGCCGTTATCCTGAATTTTTATATTAATGGTGTGGTTGGAAGAGGAGGCGGGTGAGGTGTGTATGGAGATGGTTCCCTGGTCAGACATAGCTTCCATACTATTCTGGATCAGATTGTTCAGAACCTGACGGAGCTGATATTTATCTGCCCGGACAGAGGGAAGGGTATTATCAAGGTGGGTGATAAGGGTGATATTACCGGCATTTGCCTTATTAAGCGTTACCACCGAAGTAATAATATCATTGAGATTAACAGGAGATTTATCCGGGGCGGGTAATTTGGCAAATTCAGAAAATTGAGTCGCCATTTTACTGAGAGAATGAATTTCCTGATCAATATTACCCAGACTGTTCTGAAGGGATAAATCGGCAAATTCTTTTTTTGCCGTTTTATTTCTTATTCTGCGCAGAGCAATAGAAATGGGAGTAAGGCTGTTTTTTATCTCGTGTGAGATCATACGAGCCACTTGTTGCCAGGCTGCCAGTCTTTCAGCCTGAATCAGTTTATGCCTGGTTTGTTTCAAATCTTCCATCATATGGTTAAAGGTATCGATCATGAAACGGAATTCGTGTTTAGCACTGGTAGTAACCGGCTGATTCAGATCATCAGCAGCAACCCGGTTCATTCCTTCCACTAATTGCTGGATGGGTTCACTTATGGATTGAGAGAGCTTTTTTCCCACCAAAACTGCCAGCGCAGTCATACTGACAACGATTAGCACTGCCAGGCTCCAGATCAGATTTTTTTGCAATATGGACCTTTTTATCAAAGCAAGGGCGTTATATAAGTTGTGGGCATGGGTAATTTCTCTTTTAGCATCCATAACCTCATCATTCACTGTATATTCTATTACTTTAAATATAGTATCATTTATAAAACTATAATAGGTAAGCAGGCCGTCTTCACTTAAGTGACTGTTTTGGGCAGGAGAGATATTTTGGGACAGTCTGTTTTTATCTATCAGCACTTTATTTTTGGTGGATTTTAGAGTGAACAACGTACGTATACTGTCCTCTTTCAATTGGTATGTACCTATAAAATCTATATCATACTGATCCAAAAGAGCAACAGAGACCTTTGCAAAGTCGGGATTTTTATCCAGGAAGCTTTTTCCTTTTTCCTGAGTTTGTTGTTTTAAGGTCTCAATGGAAGTTTCTATAGCATCACTGATACCGGGGATGGTCAGATATTTTGCACTGGTGGTGAGAAGATGGGCAGTTAAAAAGGTCAGGGGAATAACCGGCAGTAAAACCAAAAGTAAAAACAACACAGTTAGTTTCACCCTGAATCTTGAGGTAAGACGATTTTTATTCCAGAAAATTATAATATAGATACATAATAGTGTAAATGCTGCCAGCATTAAGCAGAAGAGAAGCGACATCCTATCCTCCCATCTTTTTTCTTTTCATCAAAAAATGATACAGGGTTTGGTCAAACGGTTTGTTGGTAGATACCTGATGGTAATCAATCTTATGCTGAAAGCACTCTTTTTTATACCGCTTTAGAAATTCCTTTATTTGCTGGCGGTAGTCCCCTTTGATATGCTTGGGAAAGGTCTGAATTTTTTCCTCGGTTTCCAGGTCGATAAAAACCGTGTCATCACCGAAAGAGAATTGAATTTCCATGGGATCCAGAATATGGAAAACGATGATTTCATGTTTTTTATGCCGCAGATGTTTTAAGGCTGTGAGGATGTGGTCCGGATTGTCGAAAAGGTCGGAGAGAATGATGATTAATCCCCTTTTTTTTATCCTTTCGGCCAGCAGGTGAAAGGTATCGGCAACCTTGGTTTCCCCAGCCGGGGTGAGCGAATCCATTTCCTTCAGAATCTGATTCAGATAGCTGAACACGGATCTGGGCGGCAGGAAGGTGTTAATATGATCACTGAAAGTGACCAGTCCGGTGGCATCTCTTTGCTTGAGCAGTAAGTAGGTAAGTGCTGCTCCCAGATATTGGGCATACTGAAGTTTAGTAATCCTGAGGGATGAATATCCCATGGATCCGGAGCTGTCTAGCAGCAGGTAAGCTCTCAAATTGGTTTCTTCTTCGAATTGCTTAACATAGTAGCGCTCAGTACGGCCCAGTACTTTCCAGTCGATATTGCGGACGGAATCACCCGGCATGTAGGGCCGATATTCTGAGAATTCCACTGAGAAACCGTGATAGGGACTGCGGTGAAGACCGGTGATAAATCCTTCCACCACCAGCCGGGCAATGATATCAAGTCCGGAAAGTTTGGAGATATTTTCCGGATCCAAATATTTTCTGTAATCAATGGTTTTATTCATACCCACCTTGCTCTTACACCTTATCTTCAAGATAATAATTATACAAAATAAATCAAAACTAATACTTGGATTTGTTAAAAAATACTTGCAATTATTACCCATTTGAATTACTATTAAGGAGTGTTATTTTATGTAGGGAAAGGATGGCATGATTACTCTCAAGGACGGGCAGTATCAACAGTTGATTGATACTATCTATGATCAAGGACAACAGCAGGTATTACAATGGTGGGATCAGCTTGATGCCGGTTCCCGAAAAAAACTCTTAGATCAGCTTGACAGAATTGATTTTAGCCTCATTAATCAGCTTCAGGAACAATTAAAAAAACATCAAAAGGCCCCATCACCCCTAAAGATTGTTATGAAGCCTCCGGAAATTATACCCCTGCCCGAAACCGAAGCCCAAAAGAGAAAAGCAAAACAGGCTGCGGAAGCAGGCGAGGAGGTCATACGGCAGGGAAAAATGGGCGCTTTTTTAGTGGCCGGTGGTCAGGGAACCCGATTAGGGTATGATGGACCCAAGGGGACCTTTCCTATCACCCCGGTCATGGGAAAAAGTCTTTTTCAACTGCATGCGGAAAAAATCAGAGCAGCTGCAAAAAACTATGAGGCCGCCATACCCTGGTACATAATGACCAGTGAGACCAATAATGAGGCTACCAGGAAATTTTTTGATCAAAACAGCTATTTTGGCTTTAATAAAAAGGATGTATTTTTTTTAGAGCAGAAAATGCTTCCGGCTCTGGATGAAGAGGGAAAATTCATTCTGGACAGGAAAGATCATGTTTTTGAAAATCCTAACGGGCACGGGGGCTCTCTGCTGGCTTTGTATGAAAGCGGTGCTTTGAATGATATGAATAAAAGAGGAGTGGAGTATATTTCCTATTTTCAGGTAGATAATGTGTTACTCACCATTATTGATCCGGTTTTTCTGGGCTATCATGTTCTCCAGCGGGCGGAGATGTCTTCCAAAATGGTTCGTAAAAAATCACCGGAAGAAAAAGTAGGAGTTTTTGGGATAGTCAATAACAGGTTAAAAGTGGTTGAGTACAGCGACTTGAGTCCCGAAGATAAAAAGGCCAGAGATCATAATAGTAATCTGAAATACAGCGGAGGTAGTATAGCCATCCATATAATCAACAGAGATTTTGTCAGACAGGAAGTACAGGGAGGATTCAAACTGCCCTACCATATTGCTCATAAAAAAGTGCCTTATCTGGATGAAAAGGGCAATCTGATTACTCCGGATTATCCCAATGCCTATAAGTTCGAAACGTTTGTGTTTGATGCTCTTCAGGATACCACCTTTTCGGTGATTCTGGAAGTTGCCAGAGATAAGGAGTTCAGTCCGGTAAAAAACAAAGAAGGCCCCTCTTCGCCTGAAACTGCCAAACAGGATATGAGCAATTATTTCGCTTCCTGGCTGGAAAAAGCAGGAAATGCAGTTCACAGAGATAGGGAAGGAAAAGTAAAAGGATTTATTGAAATAAGTCCTCTGTATGCCAGGAATGAGGAAGAGTTTCTGGAGAAACAGGGAGGAGAAATTGAATTTAAAGATAATTTATATATTTATTAAAGGGAGGTAAGAATGGAAAATATTTTTAAAGTTTCAGAAGTAGTTGATATTGGTATTGAAAAAGAAAAGCAGCGGCGTGATTTTTACGGGGCAGTAGCGGATCACTTTGAGGATGAAGATTTGAAGTCGCTTTTTCGCCGTCTTCGGGATTGGGAAGAAACCCATATAAAGAAGTTCACCAGTATCAGAGAGGATTTAGAAGAAACCAAACCGGTAGAATCCTATGAGGGAGAACTGGATGCCTATATGAAGGCCCTGGTCAGCGATAAACTCTATAAGCAGGTTTCCCCGGACAGTTTTTCCAGCAATGTACAAACTCCTCTTCAGGCTATTGATTACGGGATAGAATTTGAAAAAGATGCTATTCTTCTTTTTAGCGAGCTGGCCCATTTTATAAAAAGTGATAAAAAGGATGTACTGATGCAGCTTATGGAAGAGGAACGCCAGCATTTAATGTATTTCAATAAATTAAGAAAAAAATTTGAATAGGACATTTGTCTAAGGTTGGGGAAAGCAAAGGCGGAATAAGGTTTTAATTCCGCCTTTACTGTTTACTTATATGATAGAAAAAGAACGAGTTACGGTGTTAAACCGGAAACCGGTACAGAATCGGGATTACCTGCTTTACTGGATGCAGGCTGCTCAGCGGACCGAAAACAACCAGGCGCTGGAATATGCTGTGCAAATGGCAAATGAGCGCCGGAAACCTTTAATTGTGTTCATGGGTATTACAGATAGTTTTCCGGAAGCGAATATACGGCATTATACTTTTATGCTGCAAGGTCTTCAGCAAGTAGCCTGTGAACTTAAACAGCGGAACATAGGTATGATATTTCGCCAGGGCTCTCCGGAAAAGCAAATGCTGCTTCTGGCAGAAAGAGCGGATCTGGTGGTGGTTGACCGGGGATATCTTAGAATTCAACGGCAGTGGCGTCACTATGCCGCAAAGCATCTGGATTGTCCTTTAATCCAGGTAGAAAGTGAAGTGGTGATTCCGGTGATCTTAGTTTCCCCTAAAGAAGAGTACAGCGCCCGTACCATCAGAGGGAAAATTTATTCATGCCGGGATCAATTCCTTACTATGGTACCCCCACAGGAAGCGGACCTTTCTTCCCTTGATTTTGATTTGGAATCAATGGACATATCTACCTTGGATAGAATTTTATCTCATCTGAATATTGACTCTTCGGTTAAGCCGGTTTCTCATTTCTCCGGGGGCAGCCGGACAGCACAAAAATTTTTACAGGAGTTTGTGGAACATAAATTGGACCGTTATCCCGAATTAAGAAATCATCCCGAACTGGACTGGATATCCCATTTAAGTCCCTATTTGCATTTCGGACAGATTTCTCCCCTGACTATAGTTTTCCGGGTGCTGGAGAGAGAGAGTCCCGGAGAGGAGGCTTTTCTGGAAGAACTGAT
The DNA here is from genome assembly GCA_964554015.1 of uncultured bacterium. Classification (GTDB taxonomy): domain Bacteria; phylum Zhuqueibacterota; class QNDG01; order QNDG01; family CAYUAG01; genus CAYUAG01. Next base: position 7,017 of record CAZKMO010000042.1, on the reverse strand, counting down.
AATCAGACGGGAACTAAGTATGAATTTTGTTTACTATAATCCCTTCTATGATTCTTATCAGGGTATTCCCCAGTGGGCCCGGAATACTTTGCATGACCACCGTGATGATACCCGGGAATATCTCTATTCTCAGGAAGAATTGGAAAGGGCGGAAACCCACGATGTTTACTGGAATGCGGCTCAGCGAGAGATGGTGTTCCGGGGAAAAATGCACGGATATATGCGTATGTACTGGGGTAAAAAGATTTTGGAATGGAGTTCCTCCCCTGAACAGGCTTTTCGGTTGGCCCTGTATCTGAATAACAAGTATGAGCTGGACGGCCGTGATCCCAACGGTTTTACCGGAGTTGCCTGGTGCTTTGGGCTGCATGACAGGGCCTGGAAGGAACGGCCGGTTTTCGGTAAAATTCGCTATATGAATGCCAAGGGATTGAAGAGAAAATTTGATATTGACCAGTATGTGCAGAGAGTGGATGCAATTGTCGAGGATGTAAAAAACCGTAGGAATGCGGTATCGGATTCGGAATCGATTTAAGTCACGAATGTACACAGATTATATGGAATAGGTGGACTCCATCTTCAAGATGGAGTCCAGTTGTGATCCAGAAACAGAATAAATATTTATACATTCGTGAATATCAAAATCAATGTCATTCCCGCAATTTTTAAGCGGGAATCCAGGGGTAGATGTTGTAGGTGGAATCCCCGACAAACTGGTCCCTGCATGTATCTGGCAGCAAAGCATTCGGGGATGACAGGATAGAAAGATAAAAGCATGCCCTGAGCTTGTCGAAGGGACAAGAGAAAAAAGAAACAATAATGTAAACTTCACGTGGAAGTGAAGTTCATTTTATTGCCTTCAGTAAATTTTTAAAGAAGTTATATATTAATTATAATTCCTACCACGGCATAGTGAATCAGGGTAAAATTATAGACCTCGTCAACATCAGCACCGCCTTCCAGAATACGGTATCCGAGTTTCAGAGTAATCCTGTCTGATATATCACCCTTTAAAGCAAGCAGAACATCCTCTGCTCTTCCCTGGCCCTGGGGTGATGCCAGGGCATCTCCTGCGAAAATAACTCCAAATTTTTCCTGAAACTGCCACAGGCAGCTGAAATTGACGAGAGGAACAAAGCCCACATTGGTTTTATTTGATTCGCGCTCATTGCTTTTCAGCTTAATTTCCGCATCCCTTATTTTACCGGTTAACCCCAGTCCCAGTTGAAAATTTTCAGTCTGCAGAATTCTGTAGCGCCAGGTCAACCGGTAGGAATTAAAGCGAAAGGTGGCGGTGACTTTTTCCTGGGCAGGAAAATCAGTGTCCTCAAAAAAAACATCCTGGGGGAGGCGGCCTTCAGAGGTAATGGTCAAGGGTGCAATGAGCAGAGAAAGAGTATGCCTGGGACTTAAAGCATAGTTGATTCGACCTCGAAAAAATACTGTGGAATTGGGATCAAGATCTTCTGATAAAGAAAAGAGAGTACCGGTATCTCCGGGAATACGTACATCATTGTATCCGCTGAAAACCATTCCGGTTTCCAAATCAAGGGATAACTGAGAGAATCCCAGGCTGTAACTTAATGCGAAAAGTATCATACATATAAATTTTTTCATTATTGCCTCCTTAATTATAAAATATTATTTATTCTTTTCAATATCGGTATCGCTATGGGAATGGGTATCGTTTTTAATTCGGAATAAGAATGTTTTTAAAAAGATTTTTCCTGGACAAAATGAGCCACAGGTTAACAAGGATTTTCACGGATTAAGTATATGTTTTTGTTCTGTGTTCAATCCGTGTGAATCCGTGGCTAACGTCAATTGCGATAGCGATTCCGATTCCGAATACCGATTTTCTTGCCAATATACAAGATCATCTATAATAAAAATAGAAAAAAAGAATTAATAATCAAAGGGAATAGGTCATTGCATATAAATTAAATTATATCTATATTCTCAGGGATAAATCAATTGAAAGGATAAGAAATGAAGATAAAAATCAAAATATTTTTGTTTTTAATTTTTGTTTTTATCAATACAGCCTATAGTAACGATAAAAAACCTAAAAATATAATTTTTTTAATAAGCGACGGTTGTGGGTATAATCATATCATTGCAGCAGATTATTATCAGTATGGGAAAAGAGGTCAACAGGTATATGAAAAATTTCCCTTTATCGGTGCCATGAGTACCTATCTCTATGGTGATAACTATGACCCGGAAAAAGTATGGAAAGATTTTAGCTACCTTAAAGAAAAATACACTGATTCGGGAGCAGCTGCAACTGCCATGTCGACCGGAGTGAAAACTTATTCCAGAGCTATTGGAGTGGGACCTGATTCCACTCAATTGATAAATGTGGTGGATGTGGCAGAGCAAAATGGTAAATCCACTGGAGTGATAACCTCAGTACAATTATCCCATGCCACACCAGCCGGATTTGTGGCTCATAATGTTGACAGATATAATTATCGGCAGATAGCCAGAGAAATGCTTAGGGACAGCAAGGTGGAGGTAATCATGGGCTGCGGTCATCCCTGGTATAATCAGGATGGAGAAAAAATTTATCCGGACGAGGATCAGATAAACGATCCCCAGCTAATAGAAGAACCAGAAACGAATGAGCTGGAATACAAATACGTGGGGGGAAAAGAGCTCTGGGAACAACTGTTACAAGGTAACATTGGTAATGATTGTGATCAGGATGGAGAGGTGGAGTACTGGAAATTAATTCAGAAAAAAGAGGATTTTCAGAATCTCGCCCAGGGTCAAACACCGGAAAGAGTGCTGGGTATAGCGGGAGTGAGTAGTACATTACAGTATGATCGTAGAGGAAATGAGGAAGAACCTTTTCAAATCCCCTTTAATAGTAATGTTCCCAGTTTAGCGGAGATGACCAGAGCCGGATTAAATGTACTGGATAACAATGAAAATGGTTTTTTTCTCATGGTAGAGGGAGGAGCTGTGGACTGGGCCTCTCATGGTAATAATTCTGTCCGCTTAATTGAGGAGCAGATTGATTTTAACCAATCAGTGGAAGCGGCAGTGGAATGGGTGGAGACAAACAGCAATTGGAATGAGACTTTGATTATTGTGACGGCTGATCACGAGTGTGGGTATCTGAATGGTCCTGGATCAGGTGGAATAAGAAAGGATAGTGAATCAGTGGAAACAGTCTGGAAACCTTTGGAAAATAAAGGGGAAGGGCGTTTACCGGCAATGCAGTGGTACTCGGGAAGCCATAGTAATTCTCTGGTTCCCATTTTTGCTCAGGGTACAGGCTGGGAATATCTGGAAAAAGCAGCGGATGAGGATGATTTTAGATATGGCAGGTACCTGGATAATGCAGAACTGGGAGAAATTGTGAAAAAGTTGTTACAGTAATCTTGTGTGGATAACTTGTGGAGTAAATCCTTGTATTCTAAGTAAAATTCGGATTTTCCTGATCAATAAATCAAAAATATGAAGAAATGGAAGATTCATTATTTACTATATATCTAATTATTTGATTATTTTAGATTTATGATATCAATATAAGAATAAAATACATAGGGGAAAAATAATAATAATCACATTCATTAATAAATTTTAAAATAGGTAATTGGTTGAAAAATATGCTGGTTAAACGATAGTGAATAAAATGTGGATAACTTAGTGAAATACTTCCAGGAAAAAAATTAGATATAAAGCAATCATAAGCACTATTCCGTAAAAAACCAGCAGGAAAATTTCAGTTTCTGAGGAAAAAAATACTTCATAAATCAAACCCGCAGAAGCAAGCGCAAAAGCAATCATTCCCCTTAAGGATAGTTTATCAAATTTATCTTTCATAATTGGCGAGCCAAAACAATGGTTTTTTTATATTGTATGGTTCTCCCCGCCTCCTCGCAAATTGCTTCCAGAAATATTATATACATACCCACCGGAGCATAGGTATTATTAGTGGTAGTGCCGTCCCAATATATGATATGATGAGCTCCGGAGGGAGAAGCGGATAGTAAGGTTTTTACCATTCTCCCCAGAGTATCAAAAATTCTAACCGATACAGTTGCTCTGTTCCAGGGAAGAGAATAGGTAATACGGGCAATATCATTTACTCCATCCTGATCAGGGGAGAAAGGATTGGGATCAATGCTAAGTTTTACCTTCTCAGGTATAGAGGAAGAAAAGACACTGTTTTCATATCCGGGAGTTCCGTGGACAGTACAGCTCCTGTTCCAGTTAGAAGGAATATCCGGTTTCTCGGGATTAATCCGTTCCTCGGAAAAACCGGATTTGTTTTCCTGACTATTATAGGTATGGCTGCTTATTGGATTACCTTTATTGTTGATCAGGGTAATGGTTTCATCCTGGGAATTTGATAATCCCCGGGATCCCAATGTTGTACCGCTGACTGTCAGAATCAGGGCTGAGAAGGGAATAAGAGAATCATAGGTATGGGACTGATCAAAATAATCAGGGTCAAGAATCACCCCATATTGTCCCGGTCCCAGCACAGTGCTTTCACCAATGCTGACTATTGCACTTGCACCGTTGGAATCTTGAAGGATCCACCCGGCCAGATGGCAGGAATCGGTTGGGGAGAGATTGATGATTTCGATAAATTCGTCTGTCTGTTCTGAAAAAAGCGGATCGAACATGATTTCATTCAAAACCACCTGGGACAGGACTGTCATGGTAAAAAGGTAACCGGTAATAATGTAAAAAATTATAAATAATTTAAAAGATTTCATTATTTTTATGGCCTTGATTATTTTTGTTATTAATTCATTACTCCATGTTTTCATAATTCAATTTTCAAAATTCTCCATTCTCAGCTACACCCTCTCTTTCATCTCTCCCTCAAGGGAGAGATAATATTTAGGAGACCCGAGATCTAAGCCTGACCTCTGAACTCCACCCTGAATAAATTCAGGGTGAAGTCCAGTCTTGATTATATAAATTCATAATTCAAAATCCATATACCTTATACCCTATACCCAATTCTATTTTGTCTTTATTAGTATTCTCTTTCCCCGAATATTTTAGTACCGATCCGGATGATATTAGCCCCTTCCTCCAGGGCAATTTTATAGGAGTTGGTCATTCCCATGGAAAGATATTTCATTTCCACACCAGGAATAGCTTTGGTCTTCAGGGTTTCAAACAGATTGCAGGTTTCCTTGAAATAGGGTCGTGCCTTTTCCGGATCTCCGGTAAAAGGACCCATGGTCATCAATCCCTTAACCTTCAGATTTTGGAAAGAGGTAATCTCCTCTGCGAATTGCTCCACTTCTTCCGGCACCAGGCCGTATTTTTGGGATTCCCGGCCGCTGTTTACTTCAATAAGTATATTCATACCCATATTTTTTTCTCCGCAGCGTTTGTTGATCTCCCGGGCCAGACGGAGCGAATCTACGGTTTCGATCATATCAAACAGGTCGATGGCTTTTTTTACTTTATTGCGCTGAAGATGTCCGATAAAGTGAAAGGGTACTGGTTTCCCCATTTTTTCTATGACTGCTTCTGCTTCCTGAATATAATTTTCTCCTACTATATGAATTCCCGCCTTCACTGCCTGCTGTATTTGTTCTGCGGTACGGGTTTTGGCTGCGGCTTCCAGTTGTACTGAGGGCGGAAGCTCCTGTAAAATTGTTTTTACGTTTTTTTCGATCATAGAATAGCTTTCATGACCTAATATATTTTTTTTGATTATTATAATATACTATGAGACAAGCTTTTTTTCAACCCCTGATTCTATACTTGCTTTAAAAAATAGGAGAAACTATATTATAGTAATTTAGGGAATAAGCAGCAGTAGTTTTAAAGCAGTGCAGATTAATGACTGAGTATGGCAAAGAGAAAATAAATATGATGAGAGATCTGATTAAGGTTAAAGAGAAGTAAGGTGGATATCATCTCCAAATTAAAGCATCTGGAGCCACACCTTCATTCCCAGCCTAAAAGGCGGTCATCCTTATCCAGGAAAGATTTAGTTAAGTGGATACCCGGGGAAGAGATTCATAATGAACAGGGTCAGTGTTATAAAACTGTCACTTCCTACTCTTCGGAACAAATATACGGAAAAAATCTAAGGGATGAATTTGAGACCCTGGAGGGTAAAAGTTTTATGCTGGCCGGAAAAGATGAAAATCTCAAGGATTTTAACTATAAGAAAGCACTCTTTGTGGATACGGAAACCACTGGTCTGGCCGGGGGCACCGGCACTGTGCCCTTTTTAATCGGGATAGGTTATTTTAAAGATAATCAGTTTGTGATTGAACAATATATGATGAGAGATTATGATGAAGAAGCTTCTCTGCTGCAGGCGCTGGAGCCCCGGTTTAGAGAGAGTGAATTTATTGTAAGCTATAACGGAAAAAGCTATGATGTAAACATTCTCACTACCCGTTTGATTTTAAATAGAATGAATAATTACCTGCATGATCTACATCACTTTGACCTTCTGTACACCGTAAGAAGAATATGGGGAGCCAGGCTGCAGGATTGTTCGCTATTAAATGTGGAACGCTGTATTTTTGATTTTTATAGGGAGGATGATATTCCCGGATATCTGATTCCTTCTCTCTATTTTGATTATATTTCCTCGGGAAACGGCAGTAAAATGGTTCAGGTGTTCCAACATAACCGCCTGGATATTCTCACCCTGGCTGTACTGGCCGGACATACGGCCCGTATCTATCTGAATCCGGAAGAATGCCTGGATCATTCCCTGGATTTTGCCAGTATTGCCAGGTCTTTTGAGAATTTGGATGAATTCGGCAAGGCTTCCCTCTGCTATAAAAAGGCCTTGGAGCGAGAGCTCTTGCACTCGGATCGGGAAGCGGTTCTCTACCGGCTGGGTTATTTATTTAAACGCAAGCGTTACTGGAGCAAGGCAAATAAAATATGGGTATACATTATTGAGAAGTATGCCAGCAGTTTTACTGCCTACGAAGAATTAGCTAAATATTATGAGCATAAAGCCAAGAATTTCAAGAAAGCATCCGCTGTTGTACATAAGGCCTTGAAACG
>CAZKMO010000041.1:4658-23693 GCA_964554015.1 uncultured bacterium | reverse complement strand
GGTTAATAAACTGATTTCGTAGGGTGGGATTTTCCACCAATTTACGGGGAAGCAAAGTTGCCCAATGTGCGTTTGCATAATTGGTTTCAATACCTGACAAAATAAAATAGAGGTGATCTTCAGCCTGACCGTTTTCTTCATAGAGATTAAAACCAAAATCCAAATCAAAAAAAATCCAGCGCCATTTTCCCTTCTCACTTCGTTCCCGCCAATATTTAATATTATTACCGGGCCAGTCCTGACTATTAAAATACACCTGGGCGGCAAAGTATAACAGACATTCGTCTACATCAATCATACTATAAATGAAATTGTAAGCATCATCTGTAGTCATGTCCTGGGTGCTGATGTAATCTATTAATTGCTGATAGTGTAGGTAATCACCATGAATTACTTGCATATTGCCTTCCAGCATATCAATATTATCCGGATCCACACCATGCCGACTAGCAATGTAATGTTCACTGATTTTTTCCCGAATATTGTAGATTCCCCAGTAATCTCCATTCAGAAAAGTGACAGCCGGGCGGTATTCCTGATAATCTACATCCAGATCCTTTATCAATGCCTGCATAACTGCATCCCGTATATGGGTGTATTGGAAATCATTCCCTGAATTTCTTAAAAGGAATGATTTGAAAGTAGTCACCTCAAAATCCGGAAAGAGGGGATATTCAATTGCGGAGGTGTTGTATTTTTTTTTAAATTTCACCTGAAAAGATTTCTGGGCAAAGGAGCTGGGCCAGCCGCCATGGATGGCTATACCGCAGTTTTCCGAAAAACCCAAATTTTTGTCATCATCATAAAATTCGACATGAGCGGGACGTTCCCAATCCATCCAGTAATTAGCGCCATAATGGGGTGGTGTAGGTGTCCATCCCGGTCCATCAGCATAGATTCCATAGTTATAATCAAAAAGATTGTAGGGATCGGTTGACAGGGAGATTACAGGTAAATCCGAATCTTCATTTATAAAATAAGTATGATGAATTGGGGGTGAGGGCAGGTAATCGGCTTTTACACTGTTGGCTTTGAGAACAGTGGTACTTTCAATTATTATGGGGGATGAATATTGGTTTGAGTTTGAATCCGGATCGCTGCCGTCCAGAGTGTAAAAAATTTTGCTGTCACCAGCGGAAAGTACAACTGATACTGTTGAGGAATAGAATCCGCCAGGTATAGAAACAGATACAGTATCGGCATACCCTTCGAATCCTGAACCGGTGTTCGTGATTCCGGGTGTAGGTTTTTGAAAAATCCAGGGCAGGGAGCCATCGGATTGTCTGGCAAAAGATATATCGGAATTTACAGACGGCATATTAATCTGGTCAATTATAGTACCGCCGGGATCACTTACCAGGATTGTCTCACCAGAGGAGCTGATCTTAAAATTTGTATGCAGTTGATCCGCATCCCTGTTTTTACCAGAAGCAAAAATAAGTAAGTGTTTTCCCGCTTCCATAAAAGTATTTTCTATTTTCCATTTTTGAGTATCCGAGGTATCATCGCTAAGGCCAAATCCGGATATATCGATTTGTTCCGTACCCTTATTATAAAGCTCAATCCAATCAGGAGTATCGCCATCTTCGTCATAGAAGGTTGATTGATTTGAAGCCATGATTTCATTTATAACCACTTCCTGGCTGAAACTAAGTTGAAATGATAGTAACAAGGAAAGAAGTACATATTTATACAAGATTATCCTCCAAATTAGATTATTCATTCTGATAGTATTAATATATTCATGATAAAGTCTTTTTGCTTTTATTTATATAAATATTGTATTGATGATAATTTAAGTAAATATATAAATAAAGTCAAAACTTAGTTGGTTTCAACAATGGGTTTAAAAATAAATTTTTAGAAAAATAATCTGCCCGGCACTTGTCAAGTGTTGGGCAGATCATTTGTGTTCCGTTATTATCTTACTTTTTTTAGAGTAGACGATTGATAATGATTACTTACCCGACCGATTTTTCCTTAAGCCAGTTGTCAGTCCCTATTTCTACCCTTCTTTTTAACTCCTTTTTCCTCATTTCCAGTGATTCCTTGAATTCTTCTTCAGTCAGACTGGGATCACGGAGTTCCAGAAATGTTTTGCAGGGAAAATCATCACACTGTCCGCAGTGCTCCCAGCCTTGTTGATTTTGGCAGCATTCATAAAGCGGACAAATTTTGGTAGGCAACATGTCGGTCCAGAATGGTTTGCCCTGCTCATAACCACATCCCCTGCATTTCATAGAGAGTAACTCACAGGCTCCGCAGTAAAGACCGCATACCGGAGCATAATTAAGATCATTCATAATTTTCCCTCATAAGAATAATTAGATTGGGATATCAAATTCTAAGATGATAGTATGTATAGTAATTAATTATAAGAATAATAGCAAGAAAAAAATAGCAAATAAAATCTATTAAATAAAAATACATTGCATATTTTTGATGAAATGGTTATACTAAAACAATTAAAATTATAGATAAAAAAAGGGAAGAAAGTCCTGTATGGAATATGGCGTTATAATACCGGCATATAATGTGGCATCACAGGTTGAACAGGTACTGGATTGTACCTTAAAGTATCTGGACAGGAAGAGAATATTTCTTATTGATGATGGTTCAACTGACAGAACAGCTGAGATTGGAGTAAAAAAGAAGGTAATGGTTTTCAGTCATAAGGAGAATATGGGCAAAGGAAATGCATTAAGAACCGGGTTTAATCTGGCCTTGTCTCAGGGATTGGATTTAATTTTTACTCTGGATGGAGACGGTCAGCATAATCCGGATTATATTCCTGATTTTATACAATATAGGGAAGCCCAGCAATGTGATATGGTAGTGGGGAAGAGAGATTTCAGGTTAGGAGAGATGCCCGTGGACAGAATAGTTTCCAATATATTAAGTTCCTTGGCGGTTTCCCTGGTGTTAAATAAAAAAATACCGGACAGTCAATGCGGATTCAGACTTATCGGAGCTGCTCTTTTAAAAAAGCTTAAACTCAGTTCCCTAAAATATGAAATAGAAACCGAATTAATTGTAAAAACTATAAAATTAGGTAAAAAGATTTCCTTTTTACCTATAAAATCTACCTATAGAGCTCATCATAGTAACATTCGACGGTTCCGGGATTCGCTTAGATTTTGTGATTTGCTGATTAATTCCTTAGATCATTAGAGAAGAATAATACGAAGAGGGAGTATGATTCAAAATATTCTTGTTTTATCAGCCATAACCTTATTACCTTATCTCGAATTGAGAGCTTCAATACCTTATGGTATATTTACTATGAGGAATGAACTTTCCTGGATAACAGTTAGTATAATTTGTATCGTTGTTAATATTATTTTAGGCTGGATAATATATTTTTTTCTGGGTCCGATATTCAATCTATTCAGAAAGTGGCATTGGTTTGAAGTAATGTTTTGGCCCCGTTTAGAGAAAGTTCAAAATAAAATCCGTCCCTATGTGGAAAAATACGGTGAACTGGGAGTAGCATTGTTTATTGGTATTCCTATCCCCGGATCCGGAGTGTATACTGGTGCCTTGGGTGCCTATTTACTGGGCCTGAGCAAGAAAAAATTTTTTATAGCAAATGTGATTGGAGTTTTACTAGCAGGAGCAGCCGTAACTATTTTAAGTTTGTTAATCTTAAAAGGGGCAGTTCAGGAAAACAGCTGGCTGGCTAAATTGTTTTTGAAAATGAAGGAATTTTGATTCCGAGAGTTATTTTTTGAGAGCATTAGAATAGGATTATTAGTTATTAGTAGTAAGTTGGTATTTAAGAAAGGGTATCGGAGTAATGGAGAAACGGGGAACCGGAGTAAACTAAAGATTAAAAATTAATTCACTTAATCACCGCTTCCCCGATACACCGATACTCCCATACGTCGTTTCACTTTTTTTCTTATTTTATCTTTTTTCTTTTGTCTTAAATCTATTCATGAGGTTTGATAAACTTATTATACAGCGCTAAGGCTACCATGGTAATCACTCCTATACCCGCAAAGATCAGCCATAGAGTTTTGGGTTGATTGAGAGTATCGACAAAGTATACATATAAGCGGGCGCCTATTATTCCTCCGATCGAACTTCCGAATACCCCATAGAGAAATACATATCCCATATACATTCCTTTTTTATCCTGGGGAGCAATAAGTCCAATGTAACTGTAGAATTTGGGATGGGCTGTCATTTCTCCCAGAGAAAAAATCATTATTCCAATGAGAAAGACCCAGATGGACGTATTAATAGCCAGAATGGCCATACCGATAGTCCCGAGGCTGATCCCGAATATCATGGTGGGCAATGCCTTTTTGTTTTTTACCAGAGATGATATTACTATTTGCAGTAAAATAATAGTCCCTGCATTAATGACTGTAACATGTTCAACATCAAAAAACCAATTTATATGAATCCCCAAAAAACCCAGAAAGTTATTAATCGCCTGATTTAAGGAAGAGCTATTAACATATGCCTGCACATACCAGAGTACAGAGTCAAACATTTGAAAATATAAGACCCAGAAACCGGAATAAATAAAAATCATTAAAAGAAATTTGGCATGATCGATAAATTTAGAGGGATTTGATTGATCAATTATAAATAGTGAGGTAAGAGACAGATAAATCACCGAGGATATGATTCTGCCCAGTAGTGATAAGCCGGGGAGCAGCCATATTCCGCATCCGAGAATCAAAGTAAAAATAAAAGAGTAGGTATTTCCGGTACCAGGGGTCTTTTCTTTTTTTCGGGTCTGGTGGGTTACAAAGGAAATATATATTCCCACAATAAGGAGAGTGACTACAAAGAGTAGAAAAAAGGGTTTTATCTGTGATGATTTATAGAGAGTTTGTAGATCGTTTTGGGTGATCCAGTTTAAAACCGGATATGTATTAAGTTCAGCAGTTACTATGTCCTGATATTCCGGGAAATTTTTTAATGATCTCAGATAGATAGTAAATTCCTGATGGGATTGTTTTTTGATTGTATATGGTTTTTGTAGGGTGTCCGCTTTAATTAAATGCAAGGTTATTTTTTTATCTGAAGTTGTGATCCAGTTTTTAATTTCTTGATCATTTATTTGTTCGAAACCAGGATAATTATGTAACTTTTTAATTATTGGTTGGGAAAAATTCCCTAAAAGATCAGGTTTAAAGATGGTGAGATTTATTTTAAAGGTATCATTCTTATCTGTTGAGAAGCTGTAATTTTCTTTACCCAGCATGTTGCGGTCAACCTCAAATACCAGAGAAGTATTTTGTTTTATAATACCTACTTTGGCATAGGGTTCACTTACGGAAGGGGTCTCCAGATAGCTGGCTATGGAATACATCAACATTACAGCAAGTAACACACCCATTATTATTTTTGCCAGGTTTGATTTTCTCATCTGATGATATATGAGTATGATAGGGGAGTAGATTATTTCAAAGGCATTGGCCAGGGTTTGCAGGAGATTGGTTTGATCCCGCTTGTCAATTTTTTTCAATTTCACCGGATCTTTAAAAAATAAGATAGTGGGAATTATCATGGAAGCAGTACAAATACCAGAAGCAATTATTACATAAGTTGGATTAATAGCTTTAAGGAATGGTACCAGAATTAAGGGGAATAAAAAAGCTCCAATGTTTATTGACCAGTAATATATTCCAAAGCCCAGAGTACTGTTATCTTCATTGGTGGTGTTAGCAATACACCCAGTGATAAGCGGTTTGAAAGTTCCAGCCCCGATGCCCATAATTACTAAGGCAATAAATACAGCACCGTAACTGGTTACCTGACTGGTAAGCAGGTAGCCACCTCCCAGAAAAGAAAAGGCAATGAGGAACAGCTTGCGGTAGCCAAATCTATCTGCCAGAGCACCGGATATTATAGGTAAAAAGTAAAGCAGGGGTTGAATAACACCTTTAATCACTCCTACATTTTCTTTAGGAAAGTCAAGTATATTTACAAAATAGACCGAAATAAAACTCATCATACCGTAATAGGCACCGCGTTCAAAAAATTCAAACATAACCACTAACCAGAATTGACCGGAAAAAGAACTAATTCCTTGAGAGGTTTTTTTATTATCACTCATGATGTGCTCCCTAAGTCATTTTTTTTATATTATCTAATTATTAATTTATTTATTTTAAAAATAATATAAAAGAAATAATCAGTAAATCAAACTATTAGCTATATTTTTTCTTGATTTTTTTTTTAGTATATGTTATATTATATATAATAATTCAATTAATAAACATAATAAACATAATAAGGAGGTTAGATATGAATAAAAGATTATATATACTATTACCTCTACTTATTGCTTTCTTGTTGAATTGTTCTTTTCCTTCAGTTATCAGTATTAAAGTGTTAAAACCAGCAAGTATTAGCATGCCTGATATTAAAGAAGTAGCAGTAGTTGATTTTAAGGGCCCGGATAGATCAGGAAGTCAGATTGCTACTCTGCTTCAGGCTAAATTAATTGAATCTCAATATTTTGATATAATTGAACGGGATAAAATTAATCGAATTCTGGAAGAACAAAATATGAGTATGTCCGGAGTTATGGATGAAGAAACCGCAGTGGAAATTGGTAAATTACTGGGAGTAGATGCTATGATTTTTGGAGAAGTAACCCAGTATGAGGTTCCCCCGGATAAAGAAATCACCCAGAAAGTAAAGAAAAGGAAATTTACGGGAAGATACAAAACTGTTGAAAAAAAGGATAAAAAGACCGGGGAAACTAAAAAAGTTCGGGAGAAAATTTATGAAGATGTATGGGTTGATGAAACTCATTATGTTCGGCAGGGAAATGTGGCAGTTAATTTCAGAGTAGCCAATGTTAAAACAGGACGGTTGTTGGCTGCCTATAGTGATTCTAAAAGTTATAATAGTCAGGATGAAAATAAAAGTTTCTTGCAGGCAGCTAGTAATGCGCCAGATAAACTGAAACCCAAGAGTGATATTTTACGGGATCTTTCCGAAGAAGTTTGTTCTAATTTTGCTCATATGATTGCTCCCTATTATACCTATGAAAAAAGAGTGATTGAACCCGGAAAAGGAAATATTGCTGTAGGTAAAAAATATGCAGAAAAAGGATTGTGGCCGGAAGCAGAACAAGCCTGGAAAAAAGCAATTATCAACATGCCTGCAGAAACAGCAGGGTACTATAATCTCGGTCTTGCCTATGAAGTACAGGGTGATCTGGATATGGCGGAGCGATATTATAAAAAAGCGGTTGATTTTCAGCAAAAGGATTTATACCTGGAATCCTTAGCCAGAATACGTAAGATTAGAGAAGATCAAGAGAAGTTAGAGGAGCAGCTACAGGAGTAGTCAGGAAAAAAAAATATTTAAATAGTAAGTAAAAAGCTTCCGGAAAATAAAAATCGGAGGCTTTTTTTATTTCCAAAATAATAATTTTTTTAAAATCAATATATGCATCATGCAGATTATATAATATTTTATGTGAAAAAAATCACAAAAAGACTTGACAAATAGATTTTTATTTTATATATTATAGCAGTTTATTGTGAATTCTTGAACAATAAGTTGTCTTAAGAGTATCTATGCCAAATAAAAAAGAAAATCCGAAGACTATAAAAAGATTATCCAGATACAGGCTGGCAATTATAAAACTGCAGGAACTGGGGTATGATAGAATAACGTCCACTTTGCTGGGAGATAAAGTAGGTGTTACTGCTTCTCAAATACGGAAAGATTTTTCCAAGTTTGAAATTACCGGTAAAAGAAAGGGCGGTTATGGGGTTGAAAGTTTACTCGTTAGATTGGAAAAAATTTTGGGTAAGGATCGAATCCATAAACTTGTACTGGCCGGAGTGGGAAATATAGGGAGAGCATTGATTAATTATAATGGATTTAACCGGGAAGGAATTGAAATTATTGCAGGATTTGATATCGATTCCTCTAAAATAAAAAAAATGAAAATACCGGTTTATCCTGTGGAGAAAATGTCCGATTACATAAAAAGTCATAGAGTAAAAATGGGAATAATTGCAGTTCCGGAAATTGCTGCCCAGCAAGTTTGTAATACCATGGTTTCTGCCGGAATTCGGGGAATACTAAATTTTGCGACAATACGTTTGATAGCGGAAGAATCGATTGTGGTTCAATATGTTAATATTCAGAATAAACTGGAAAACATTTTTTATTTTGTTAAAAATAATTAAAAAAACGGAGTAAGACCATGAGAGCCGTTAAAATGAAAAAAGAAAATTTATTCGATTTTTTTGAGGCCATCAAAGGATTCGGTACTTTATGGGGTCCAGTGAAAAATGGGAGTAAATTTTCTTTGCAGAAAATCAATGATTATGCTAAAATTGATTTGACTGCCTTGAGGACTAAAATTCCCTTTAAAAAACTTATATTGCCCCCGAAAACATCTATGTTTTCTTTTGATGAAAAAGGAGTTAAAGAGAGTCTGGACAATATTCCCAATAACGTTATTTTCGGAATTCATCCCTGTGATACCCATGCCTTGATGATTATGGATAATTTTCATACGCAGACCAATCCTGATCCTTACTATATTGAAAGAAGAAAACGAACCGCTTTTATTCAATTATCATGTATTCCGGATGATAAATGCTTTTGTAAAACTACCAATACAGATCATGCTGAAACTGGTTTTGATATTTCTTTAACAGAATTAACCGATTTTTTTATTATGTGGATCGGTTCCAGTTTGGGGGATGATATGATCCGGGAATGTCCGGAAATTATTGATGAACATATTACTCATGATGATCTGCTGGAATATATTAATTGGCGAAAACACAGGGAATCTTCTTTTAAGCTTAATATGGATTTTTCCGGAATGCCCAGCTTAATGGAATTGTATTGGGATGATGTACTCTGGGAGGAACTGGGTGAGCGATGCCTTTCCTGTGGATCATGTACCTTGGTATGTCCTACCTGCTCCTGTTTTAATGTTATAGATGAGATAAATCTAGAAAATACCAAAGGAAAAAGAATCCGTCAGTGGGATTCATGCATGTTCCGGGAATATTCCATGGTTGCTGGCGAGCATAATTTCAGAGAAGCCCGGGCAGATCGGTTAAAACTCCGGTTTACTCATAAACTGCAGGCTTTTGTGGGAGAATTTGGTAAACCAGCTTGTGTGGGATGCGGAAGATGTATTGATATATGTCCGGTTGAAATAGATATCCGGACAGTTGCCATGCGCCTTAAAGGCGAGGAGGTTGCAGTATGATAATATCAAGCCCTGAAAAAAATCCTTATTCCGCAGAACCAATGCGTTTGATTCGGCGGTACCCCTTAAATGATGATGTTCATTTTTTCCAGGTACGGGCAGTAAATATGGATAAAGCCCTGGAGATGACGTATAATCCGGGACAGTTTATGATGGTTTCTTTACCAGGTTTTGGGGAAGCACCTTTTTCCATTTCATCCACACCCTCTCGGCCCGGATTAATAGAATTTGGTATCAGACGAGTAGGGAGAATGACCAATCAAATATTCAAATTGAAGGAAAATCATATTTTTGGAGTGCGGGGTCCCTATGGAAACGGTTTTCCTATTTCCAAGATGGAAGGTCATGATCTGGTTATTATTATGGGTGGATTGGGAGCAATTCCCTTACGGTCTCTTCTTTTGTATGCCCTGGATAATCGGGACAGGTTCGGAAAAATATATTTAATTCACGGTGCCAAAAATCCGGGACAGATGCTGTTTAAAGATGAATTTTTCCATATGAAGACCCGGGATGATCTGGAGTGTTTATTAACCGTGGACCAGGATGATACCGGAGAATGGCCCTATGATGCGGGATTGGTAACCAGATTGATACCCCGAATTAAAGATATTAATCCTGATAAAACCTATGTAACCGTATGTGGACCACCGGTTATGTATAAATTTGTGGTGATGGAAATTCTGAAACTGAATGTACCCAAACATCTTATCTTAATGACCTTGGAAAGAAGAATGAAATGCGGAATTGGTAAATGCGGGCACTGTATCATCGGAGGGTATGTGTATACCTGTATGGAAGGCCCGGTATTTTCTTATTGGGATGTGATGCATATGCAAGGACTCATTTAGAATATATTAATAAAATGAGGTGAAGATTGTGGATAAAGATAAATTAAAGGTAGGACTTTACGGATTTACTGGATGTAATGGTTGTCAGTTAGTTATCATACATTCAGAAGATCGGCTTCTTGAATTCTTCCAGGCAGCCAATATTACCTCTTTTTCACTGGCTAAAAGTAATAATAATGATTCTGAACTGGATATTGCTCTTATTGAAGGATCTATATGCAATCAGGAACAGGGGGCACATATTAAAGAAATTAGAAAAAGAACAAAAACGCTGGTAGCCATAGGTACGTGTGCCTGTTATGGCGGTATTCAGTCTATGGAATTGGGTGCTCCGGGATGGGATAAAAGACTAAAGAGAGTGTATGGAGACAATAATTTCTCCAATAGAACTCCCATTGAATCCAAACCTATTAATGTATTTGTGGATGTTGATTACTATCTTCCCGGATGCCCTATCGATGCAGATCAGTTTTTTTACTTTTTTGCTAATTTACTCGAAGAAAATGAACCTGTATATCCGGATTATCCCGTGTGCTATGAATGTCGTCTAAAAGAGAATGATTGTTTGTTGCTGAAGGATATTTTATGTCTTGGACCGATTACTGCTTCAGGGTGCGGAGCCCGGTGTCCTTCTCATAATCTGCCCTGTATGGGGTGCTGGGGTCCCATGAAAGAGGCAAATTTCAGTTCTGAATTTGATTTACTTAAAGATAAAAAGTTTGCAATCGAAGAAATTAAAAGGCGGTTTAGAATTTATTCCGGAAGTGCAATGATGAAGCCCTTAAAGAAAATTTTGGGAGAACTTTAATGAAAGAAATAACCGTTGAACCATTATCCAGAGTAGAAGGTGAAGGTGGGATCACCATCAGATTGGATGGTAAAAAAATTAAAGATGTCCATTTTGATATATTTGAAGGGACCCGACTTATTGAAACCCTGGTAGAAGGAAAGACTCCCCAGGAAGATGTGAGTATTACCTGCAGAATATGTGCAATCTGTACCCTATCTCATCGCTATGCAGCCCTCCGGGGACTAGAAAAAGCCTTGGGCATAGAGGTGCCGCCCAAAGCCCAGCTGTTGAGAAGTTTGATGCATCTGGGTGAGTGTTTGGAAAGCAATTCCCTGCATGTGTATGTACTCGCCTTGCCTGATTTCCTGGGGTATCCATCCGCCATTGCTATGACCGAGAAATACAGCGATGAAGTTTTAAAGGCTTTATCCCTGAAAAAATATGCTAATCACATAATGGAAGTAACCAGCGGAAGAATGATTCATGGAGAAAATCCTACGGTGGGCGGTTTTGGAAAATATCCTAATAAACAAACATTACTTGATATTAAACAGAAAGCCGGAGAATTTTTGGAGTTTGCTGAGTTTGGAGTTGGATTGGTTGCCGGATTAGACATACCGGATTTTTTTGAGGAAGAAACAACTTTTATGTGCTGTGAGCCCGGTAGTGGGAAATACGGGCTGGTGGGTGATGATATAAGAATCTCCACAGGAGAGGTTGTGCCCTGTGGAGAGTATCAGAAATTAACCAATGAAAAATTTTCTGCCCATTCTGCTGCCAAGCATTGTACTTATAAGGGTAAGCCTTTTACTGTGGGTGCTTTGGCCAGAATGAATAATTTAGGTGAACGGTTAAAAGGATCGTCCGGTAAACTATTCAAAAAGCACTGGAATGAACGGTGGAGGAAAAATCCTTTATTCAATAATCTGGCTCAGGCTATTGAAATCGTCTGGGCTCTGGAACAGATTCCTAAAATAGTGGACAGCATTATAAACATCAAAAAAGACCCGGAACTGGTAAAACCGGCTCAGGAAAACGGGGAAGGAGTAGGAGCGGTTGAGGCTCCCCGGGGTACATTGTATCACCATTATAAAATTAAAGATGGATTAGTAAATAAGGCAAATTTTGTTATTCCTACCGGTCAGAATCTGGAGGATTGTGAAAAATATTTACGTAAGGCAGTGGAAGCTATGCTGAAACAAGATCGGCAAGATGAAGATATGAGATTTCAGTGTGAAGTGATCTGCCGGGCCTATGATCCTTGTATAAGTTGTTCCACTCATTTAGTGAATCTGGAACGTGAATAATTTTAGAGATATAGAAAAAGAATTAGATAGTCTTTTACCCAATACTTCCCCGGCTGTAGTTGGTTTGGGTAATCTTGACAGAGCAGATGACGGATTCGGTATTGAACTGGTCGGAAGATTGAAAAAGAGTTTTCCTGATATAATTTTTTCCGAATTAGAAAAAGCTGTGGAAGGCATTGTATATGACTTTCTGGAATTTCAATTTGATCTACTTATTTTTGCGGATGCAGTTCATTTTAAGGGGATACCTGGAGAATTGAAAATTTTTAACAGTAAGGATATAGATAGATTTGTCTCTCCCCTTTCCACTCACAAGGTGCCCCTGTCTCTATTAATGGGATTGATTCAGGAACACAAAAAAAGTTCATATTTGCTGGGAGTTCAACCTGCCTCTATTGAGTTTAGAGGGAATATGACTCCTGAGGTAAGTTCCAGTATTGATTTTTTGGAAAGGTATTTTAAAAAGTTTTTTCGGGAAAATCTCTCCTAATTAACTCTCTATAAATATATTTATATCACATCTTACACATTTTTTAATTTTTAAATGATACTTTATGCGAAGAATATTCAAAAAATAATCTATAATTTATTTATGAGAGATTTACTAAAAGTACTGTTTAAAAACGCATCATATCATCGACTTGGGTGTGTTCGTTAATCGACAAAGATAATAAAACAATTTCTTTGATCCTGTTGAGTGTAAGATTTACGTATGGAATGAGTCTTGGGGGAGAGTTTTTGGAAAGATGTAATATTCCAGGAATTGATTTTTTTTCTAATTGCCATTGGCATAAAAATTGCAATCTATAACATGTTATTTTTAAAGGATAATAGTACTATTAATTGTCGCTGTACATTAAAAGATGAAATATACATAGTACAATTTGCAATAAATGAGGCCTAGACAGGTAAATTGATGGAGAAAGTTGATGACGCATAAAAGGGAACTGTTTTCAGGTTTTTTAGTAAAATTTTTTTTATTGTTTTTATTAATATGTTTTTCAGTTATAAATAAAATATTCAGTGCTGAAAATAAAATCGAGATAACTCAGCAGCAGCGTTTTACCGCAGTACGTTTTGACCCTTCCTATTATTACAATACTGATTTAGAAACCGACCAGCTTTGTCAAAGATTGATACAGGAGTGGAAACAGTCAGGGATTAGCGCTGTGTATGTAAAGGTATATGATCCTACCTACGGAGCGATATATCAAACTGATTATCCTTTGAATATTCAGACAGATTACGGAAGACTCGATCTTCTCAGCACCATAATAACTACCTGTCATAAGGAAAAAATTCAGGTGTTTGCCTGGATACCGGCCTTTCGACATAAAAAAGTATGGGAAAAGCATCCGGAATGGCGGGCTAAAGCAAGGAACGGAGATGATTATTTCCCTGATGATCACGTTTTTTTGCTTTGCACCCGGCATACCGGATTCAGAAACTGGTGGATGGGATTTATTGAGGACCTGCTGGAGAATTATGCTGAACTGGACGGTATAGATATTGCCGAACCCATTGTGAGCTGGAGATATAATCAGGCCTGTTACTGTCAGGAATGTATGAAGGTATATAAAGAGCATGATCTGGATAAGCCTGAGCGTATTCGGGAAAAAGGATTTTCATTGTATAGGTCAGAACCTCTCACCTCCTTGCTTTTGCAAACCAGTCGCACTGCCCAGGAAAATAATAAAAAAGTCTCTATTACCACCATCAACTCCAGTTATGGGAATGGAACTCTTTTTTCTCCCCAAGAACAGCGCTCTCAGACTGGTTTTGATCTGAATGGGATTCTAAATTCTCCCTATAAACCTGATATCTTAAATGTGGAACTAATCTGGCAGCAATGGGCTGAAATTTATAATGATACCTTACATTTTTCTCCAGCCTGGACAGAAAGGGCTGTAAAACAGGCAGTATTACAGGTAAATGACAGGGCTAAAGTAGTCATACACCCGGAGCTATCTACATTTGGGAATATAGGTATAACCGATCAGCAGTTTCTGGAAAGCATTCGTTATGCCTGGGAGGGTGGAGCCTGGGGAGTTGATTTTTATGATACGCATCTGGCTGAGAAGTGGGATATATGGTCCAGTATAAAAACAGCATTAGAATATATACCGGTTAAAGATATTTCCATATACTATGATCCCGACGGGCTTAATGATGCCAAACAGATAGAAGTTCTGTTAAGGCATTTTCACACTAATACCACCCTTATCCCGCTGGGGTATCAATTTTCTTCTCAGGGGCAGCCCCAAACAGATGTGATTTTCTATGTAGGCACTGAGTATCGTGAATCTTTGCCAGCAGCGTTTATCCGCTTCATTTCCAATTCTGATAAAAGAATTTGCTGGATAAATTATAATGTAAATCTGCTTTTGGAAAAAACTGGATCCAATTGGGGATTTGACTATGAAGACCTGGATGAAAGGAATGGCTATCATATTTTTTATAAGGAAACCGGCTTTACCAAATTAGATACATCCATAAATATTATTCATATAAACGATTCTCTCAGATGCCAGGTATTAGCAACCGCCAGATCCTCGGAAAAGGAAGTTCCCTATGCGGTCAAGGATAATAACTTCTGGTATTTTACGGATCTGCCCACATCCTTTGTTACGGAAGGAGGGCGGCATATTATTTTTGCTGATCTTCTACACGATATTGTAAGAGAATATCACCAGGAAAAGCATACTGCTCTGGTTCGTATAGAAGATGTTAATCCTACCTCTATACCCAGCAGCCTGCGGGCCATAGCCAAATTTCTTAAATCCAAAGATATTCCCTTTTCTGTGGGGCTGACTCCTTTTTATCTGGATCCCGCTACTAATACAGCTATAACTTTATCCGATAATCCGGAACTGGTTAAAGCCCTTCATTATATGATTTCCAAAGGAGCACATATCGTTATGCATGGCGTCACCCATCAATACAGAGGGCAGACGACCATAGATTATGAATTTTGGGATGGTTTGAATGATGAAACAATTTTTCATGATTCAGAAAATTATGTCAGAGAGAGAATAATACGGGGTTTAGAAGAATGTTATAACAATGAAATTTATCCCATTGCCTGGGAAACTCCCCATTATGCCGCTTCCCAGCTGGATTATCAGATTATCAATGAATTTTTCAGTACAGCCTATGAGAGAAGACAGACCTTGGATTTTCTGGGTACCGATCAGCTTCTTCCTTTTTTTATACCTGGTCGGGGAGACAAGACGCAACTTATTCCGGAAAACTTGGGATATATACCCCTTGATGATCCTTCTCCGGATCCCATGGTTGCTTATGCTGAAAAAAATTTAATTCTCCGTGATGGATTTGCCAGTTTTTTCTTTCATCCCTTTGTCCCCTTAAGTTCTTTGAAAGCAGTAGTTAAAAAAATTTCCGCTTTGGGATATTCTTTTGCAGATATAGGAAATCTTGATAATACGGTTGTATCTCCTTCCTTGCTTATAGCCAGTGGAAAGGAGGAATTAACTCTGGAGCTTAATGATTCTTATCTTAAAGAATTTTATATTAATTCCAAAGGTAAAGAGAAACAGTCGAAATATAGCAAGGAAAAATTAACCGAGGTTTTCCAAAAGAAGGTGAATTGTAAACCGGGCTGGCTTTATATAGCAAAAGCTACCCTGGAGAAAGAGCATGGTTTTCTTTATACAGGATCAACTTTTAAAATACACGACTTCTGGCACAATCCGCCTCTGGTCCCGGTAAATTTACCGGTAAATCCGGTAATATTAGTAGATCTGAATGAAGAGGATAATACAAATCAACAAAGTTATCAGCAGGCATTTACTTCGGTAGGGGTGGATTATCAAACCATATCAATATATGATTTTTTTGAGATTCCCCCAAATGTTAATCTTATGGTGATCCCTTATACAGCTGGAGAACATCTCACCGAACAGCAATCCCTGATTATTTTAAATGCTATATCCAGAGGTATGAATGTGGTATTGGAAAAGGAAACCGACCTTAGTACCAGAATAGGGGTAAATAATTACGGAGATTTTAAACAGGTTAATGCGGTAAGGGATGAATACTACCCTCAAGTGGAAATTCACTGGAAAGAAACCGGGTTATATAAGAATTTTGAAGTACCCATTGACTATGTTACCTATTTCTCAGAAATTGATTCTAATGATCCTTTAATTATCGGCGGTGAATACGGTGAGGGTAAATATCTTTATATTGCCACTTTATTTGATCCTACTACTGCGCAAGGGTATGGACGCTATCCTTACTTTCTGGATCTGCTACAGCGGGAGTTTGATTTATGGCCGGCGGTGAAGAGAGATCAGGCAGAAGTTTATTTTGAACCGGGTGATAGGGAAGATGTAAGTATTGAAGATCTGGTGAAAATGTGGAAAGAATATGGCTTTCGCAAAATTTATGTATCCGGCTGGCATATATATGAGGACTGGATCTATGAATATGACCGCTTAATCGAATTGGCACATGAGAATGCCATGCTGGTTTACCTCTGGCTGGAATTGCCCCATTTGAGTGAAAAATTCTGGGAGGATCATCCGGAATGGAGAGAAATAACGGCAACCGGCAGCGAAGCTATAGTGGACTGGCGTCATCTCATGGCTCTTACGGATGAGTCCTGCCTGCAAGCTGTATTTGGTGAGTTAGCAGATATGATCCAGAATTATGACTGGGATGGGATTAATCTGGCTGAACTTTATTTTGAATCACCCCAGGGTCCGGAAGAGCCTCAATTTTTTACTCCCCTGCATAAATCTGTACGAACCAGATTTCGATCTCGATATGGGTTCGATCCTTTTAACTATTTTAATCCCAGTTCTCAATACTATTGGAAATCCAACAGTCAGGAATGGAATAAGTTTGTACAATTCCGTAAGGACTTAATTATAGAACTGCATCGAAAATGTTTGAAATTTTTATCTCAGCAGAATCAACAAAAAATATATCCCATGGAAATAGTAGTCACTTCTTTAGATGATATCCATAGCAGGAAATTGGGGGCCTATACTGCTACTGATTCCAGAAGATTGCTTGCTCTGAAAAAAGAAATCCCCTTTACCCTGCAGATCGAGGATCCTCGGGAGTTATGGCATCAGGGTCCGAATCGTTACCAAAATATTTCTCAAACCTATCATAATTTAATAGATCAGGACAAATTAATCCTTGATATTAATATTGTTCCTTTCCGTTCCTATCAAGAGAGTCTGGCCCCAACCAGGCAGCCCACAGGACTTGAACTGTATAATTATCTTCACTACGCATATCAGGATAAAAATCGGATAGCATTGTATTCAGAATCAAATATTTATATGGTTGATTTACCCTGGATTTCTTATTCTTTAGGCTGGGAGGCTCAGGAAAATCTTACTTCGGAACAATGGGAAGTACAATCAGATAATACCGTGGTTCTGGATTTAGATCCTGAGAAACATCATAATCTTAAAGTGAATGGCCAGTTGTGGCCGGCTTATCATAATGGTAGATGTATTCTGCCCGCAGGAACCCATACTATTAAATCCGTAAACAAAATGAACAGTTGGACTAGTATTCTGAAATCATCAACCAGACTGGTTGATATCAGTGGTGAGTTGCAGTCCTGTACCATGAATGGTCAGGGAATAGAATTTTCTTATTTTTCTCCCACCCGAAATTATATTATTATCAATGACAAACCCAAAAAAATATATCTTGATGGGCTGGAATTTATCCCCGAAATTACCAAAGGTATTCCCGGATATTCTCTGCAATTACCCCAGGGATCTCACCATGTAAAAATTTATACCGACACCAAGGGAGGAACTTCCCGAAAAAATATTAGTATTTTAGGATCAGTGCTCATCGTTACTCTCAGTGTTTTTGCCGGCAGTGTGCTTCTCATACTCTATACCATTCGATTCCGGAGACGACGTCGTAAGAATAAAAAGGTTTAAAATGTATTACTATACAGGAGGTTAAGTCCATGCCTTTTAGTTCACCAATTTTTGAAATTCTTTTTCTTTTTTCGGTTTCCATCATATGGCTGATGATTATTTATCAGCTGATTTTAAGTTTTTTCGGCTATTTATATCGCCTGCGTATCGAAAAACAAAGATGGGATATCGATCAGTATCACAAGAAATTACCCGGAGTTTCATTGTTAATACCTGCCCGCAATGAAGATGTGGTATTGGAGAAGACCTTAAAGCATATCTTATCTTTGGATTATCCTCGCCAAAAAATGGAAGTTATTGTGATTAATGATGGATCAACTGATAATACCAAATCAATATTGGATAGCATGGCTTCCCAGGATGAGAGAATCAAGCCTCTCCATCTTCCGGTTGCATCTAGGGGAAGAGGAAAATCCCATGCCCTGAATAAGGGACTGGAGCAGGCAACCTATGATTTTATAGCAGTGTATGATGCTGATAATAATCCCGAGGTCACTTCCCTGAAACAATTGATACTGCATCTTATTGCCAATAATAGCCTGGGTGCGGTGATAGGGAAGTTCAGAACTCAGAACAAAAAAAAGAACCTATTAACCAGGTTTATAAATATTGAAACCCTGGGCTTTCAGTGGATTCTGCAGGCGGGACGTTACCGGGCTTTTGGAATAGCCATATTGCCAGGAACAAATTGTGTTATACGTAAGCAGGTATTAATGGAATGTGGAGGATGGGATGAAAGTGCCATTACCGAAGATTCGGAATTGTCGGTTCGTATCTATCAAAAGGGGTGGAAAATACAGTTTGTACCCACGGCTGAAACCTGGGAACAGGAGCCGGAGAAATTAAAAATCTGGATTGGGCAGCGGACCAGGTGGGTAAGGGGTAATAATTATGTTATTAATTTATTTATTCTCCAACTGTTCACCACAACGCA
>CAZKMO010000041.1:0-4648 GCA_964554015.1 uncultured bacterium | reverse complement strand
TTTTTTGGGCAAGCTCTGAAACTAAAAAGTCGAATCCTCTCCTGGGAATTCCTTTATCTTTTTGTTCTGTACTATGTTTTCCTGTTTGCTATTCTTATCTCCCACTCCATATTTATTTTAAGTGGATTGGGGATTATCTCCATTGCCGCTCCTGGCCCTTACACTGCCGTGTGGGGTTCAGCCTTTCTTTTATATATTTTAGAGATTGTTCTGGTACTGTCCTTTGAAAACGAAGACAGCCTTTTAAATATTTTGGTTACCGCCTTTATGTATTTTACCTACTGCCAGTTGTGGATTTATGTGGTTTTTCGTTCCCTATTTTTGGATATATTCAGAAAGCGGGTGGGGATTTGGGATAAGACGGAACGAACGGCTCAATAAGAAAAAAGATAAAAGACAAAGGATAAAGTTGGTATAAGGTATAGGGTATAAGTTTATTGGGTAATATGGTAATATGGGATATAGGGATATAAGGGAATAAGGTATAAGGGTAGAAGTAAAGAATGAGATAGAAGTCTTTAAAGTCTCCCCTTGAGAGCCTGTCCTGAGTACTTCGACAAGCTCAGTACAAGCTTTGTTGAAGGGATAAAAAGATAAAAGATAAAAAAAAGAAAAAAGACAAAAGACAAAAGAAAAAACAAAACTAAGAATTTTTAATATTTCTCTCCCTTGAGGGAGAGATAAAGACAGGGTGTTAAGAGAAAATTAAAGATAGAGGGAAAAAGCAAAAATCCTCCTGACAAGGGGGATTTAGGGGGTTTTTGTGGTTATAGAAATGATGTATTGAGAATTAAGAATCAGGTGTAATGATCTTGAGAAACTGCCTATATGTGAGATTTGGGATGTGTAATGAAGAGAGATTTTATAGTAATATTTTTTATGATTTTTTTACCGGGATTGCATCTTATGTGCCGGGCCCAAAGTGATTCTACGGCAGTGGCGGAAGAGGATTCGTCCTTAAAGTGGAATCCCCGGGTAAGTATCTGGTGGGAATTTTATAATGAGTCAACTATAATGCAACAATATAATGATAACTTAATTTCCTGTTCTCATACCAAACCCGGCATCAGAATAACAGGATTACTGGGAAGGACTGCTGAATTCTATTTTCTTCTGCGCTACGGAAAGGATCAGCACCGGGATTACTGGAATAACCAGGCAGAAACTGGAGTTGGCCTTCGGATAAAGTTAGCTAAAAAAGTATTTATTGCGCCCTACCTTGAATTAATTCGGGGATATTATATGAAAATACCGGATAATTATCCTCAGCCAGAACAAAAGGAGTATAATGATATACGAACCGGACTTATATTTTGGTATGGATGGGATACCTATTCTTTTTATTCTTCCTTATTTTCCTTGCCCCTTACCTTTTGGGGCGAGATGTACAGTGATGTAAGTTACTATAAAAGTCAGCAAAAAAATATTATTGGATATTGGCATATAAAAAGCGGATTTCATATGCTTCAGTGCTGGAAATCTATTATTGATTTATACGCGGTTTCTTACCTTATGAAGGATATAAATAAAGATTTCTGGAACAATAAAGCTGAAATAGGTCCCGGACTATATATACAGCCGGTATCTGGATTGGATTTGAAGTTTTTGTTCGAATATATATTTGGAACCTATTTTGGCATAGAAGG
Organism: uncultured bacterium; assembly: GCA_964554015.1. Lineage (GTDB taxonomy): Bacteria > Zhuqueibacterota > QNDG01 > QNDG01 > CAYUAG01 > CAYUAG01. Next base: position 3,002 of record CAZKMO010000041.1, on the reverse strand, counting down.
AGAAGATCCCAATCCTTATGCTCAGCAGTACACAGACCGGAGAATAGGATTGATTTTCTGGATTGGATGGTGAAAGTGTTTAGGTATTATTAGTTATGTGAAAATTAAACGAAATTCGCAATCGGAATCGGTATCGATATCGACTTTCGATACCGATACCGATTCCGATTAAAAAAATAGGTGATAAACAAAATAAAGGTTTTTATCGTACAAGTCATGTAAAGAGTACATTATTATTTGGAGAATATAAGATGAAAAAATATTTAATTAACAATTTCATTATAACAGGAATTATAATGATTGTTATGGTAGTAATGGTGTACAGCCAAGATCCCGGGGGTGATTTGATCTGGAGTACTGCGGCGGGATTTGATGTCAAGTCCGTATCATCAGTAAGTGATGTAAATGGGGACACCTATTCAGATGTTTTTATGGGATCTGGAGATAATCTAACCTATTGTATGTCCGGAGAGGATGGTTCTATTATTTGGTCCTGGAATACAACTATGGATGTGTGGTCGGTTGCCACTTTATCTGATGTTAACAATGACAAATTTAATGACTGTTTAGCCGGAACCGGTAATGATACGGTATACTGTTTTTCCGGAAAACCAGTCAGCAGTGGACTTACTGAAATTATCTGGGCCATGCCTACCGAGGAAACTGTATGGACAGTGGCTGCCATTGGTGATCTCGATGGGGATGAAGTTAATGATTGTTTGGCAGGTACAGCTGGTAATAAGGCTTATTGCTTTAGCGGTAGTGATGGTCACACGTTATGGACCTATACAGATGATTCTGATATATTAACAGTTAATTCTATTCCTGATGTTAATGGGGATGATAAAGATGATTGTATTGCCGGGGGACATGGTGATCGGGTGCTCTGTATTTCCGGGGCAAGTTCCGGAACCGGAGATGTAATATGGTATTATAAGATTAATAAACCGAAAGGAGCATCAGTACTTTCAGTAGCTTCTATCCAAGATGTAGATGGGGATGATGTGGCTGACTGTCTGGCCGGCGGATTGCATGAAATGGTTTACTGTATTTCCGGAGCCAGTCAGGGTGAAGCGGATGTGATCTGGACCTATCCCACTGACGCCAATATTCTATCAGTTGCCTCCATAGCAGATGTGGATGAGGATGGATATTCCGACTGTTTGGCCGGCGGATATGATAATAAAGTTTATTGTATTTCGGGAAATACCGGGAATAAGATCTGGCAGTATAACACTCTTGCAACCGTTTATGATGTTGATAGTATTTCAGATGTGAATAATGATGGTATAGATGACTGTATTGCCGGTTCAGCAGATGATTCGGTACATTGTATAGATGGGAGAACCGGAGAAGGATTATGGATAGAGGATATTCCTAACGGTACAGTTGTTTGTGTTACCTCTATTTCAGATGTTAACAGCAACGGAGTTTCAGATGTAGTGGCAGGATCGGGTGATAATTATGTATATGTTTTTGAAGGAGGAGAAAACATTGCCGAAACTGTGTCTACTCCGGGTGAACCTTCCGGACCTTCAGAGGTCAAAGTAGGAACTGACGCTGAATTCAATACGGGAGGATCAGTAAGCAATCTGGTTCATCCTGTGGAATATTGTTTTGACTGGGGGGATGGGAGTATGTCTAGTTGGGGAGATTCTTCTCAAAACCATACTTTTATCACTGTTGGTTCTTTTACGATAAAATCCCGGGCCCGCTGTACCATACACACTGATATACTGTCGGATTGGTCAGCAGCAAAGACTGTCGCCACCACAGGACATACCCTTCTGATTTCCATTGAAGGTTCTGGCACAGTAACTCAGGATCCCGTTAAAAGCTCCTATAATCACAATGAAACTGTGAGTCTGACTGCAACGCCGTCTTCAGAGTATCAATTTGATCAATGGGGAGGAGATGTTACTGGCAGTAATCCTACAATGGACTTGATCATGGATGCTGATAAAACAGTGACTGCTTATTTTACTCAGATTCCGGAAACAATAACCACACCGAATCAACCGGAAGGGCCGGTTACCGGACATCTCAATGAGGAATTGACCTTTACCGCTACAGGAGCTGAAAGCAACTTAGGGCATGAATTAGAGTATCGTTTTGACTGGGGAAATGGAAATTACTCTGATTGGAATGGCCAGATCCAGGTATACAGCTGGCAGTCGGAAGGAATCTATGAGATAAAATCTCAAGCCAGATGTTCTGAACATCAGGATGTGGTCAGCGGCTGGTCTGAGGCTTTATCGATTGATATATACACCACTGGAGTGGAAAGAGTGGAGATGACTCAGGTTCCGGATCATTTTAACCTTTTTCAGAACTATCCCAATCCTTTTAACGGTGAAACCTGTATTACCTTTCAGCTGCCTCAAAGCTCTTTGGTACATCTGGAAATATTCAACCTTTCCGGAGATCTTATTAAAAAATATCCTGAGGGGTATTACCCTGCCGGGATGTACAGAGTGTATTGGAACTGTACAAATCAGACAGAACAATCCTTACCTTCGGGATTGTATTTTTATCGTTTACAGGCAGGAAATTACTATTCCGTAAAATCTATGATCTATCTTAAATAGAGTGATTACATGGCAAAATTATTAAAAGTTCTGGTTATTCTGGGTACCCGGCCGGAAGCAATCAAACTGGCCCCGGTGATTCTGGAATTGAGAGAAAGTCCTCATACTGAACCGGTGGTAGTAGTGACAGCTCAACATAGAGAGATGTTGGATCAGGTGCTGAAGCTTTTTAATATAACTCCCCATTATGATCTAAACCTCATGATTCCGGATCAGACTTTGTTTCATGTTACCGGTAAAGCCATACAGGGATTTGAAAAAATTTTAAAAGAAGTCAATCCTGACTTTGTATTAGTACAGGGTGATACCACCACCACTTTTATGGGAGCATTAGCCGGATTTTATATGAAAAAGCCTATAGGGCATGTGGAAGCAGGGTTGCGCTCATACAACAAATTCCATCCGTATCCTGAA
>CAZKMO010000040.1:0-24072 GCA_964554015.1 uncultured bacterium | reverse complement strand
ATATAATTAGATAGAGTGATCCAAAAAAAAACAAAAAAAAGCTTGACAAGAAGTTTTTAATTGTTTATATTTTATGAAATTTATTTGTAAATAATAAAGGCAAAATGAACTGTTCCATAACTAAAAATTCCGCAACAAAAAATTTCATCAGAGAAATCTTTCCTGATAACCATATTTCTCTGATCTGGAACAGCATTATTTTGCTACCTATTATTTCCATTATCCTACTAAACGTAGGAATCATCTCTGGCCTAATTATAGGTTAATTATAACCCCAGAGATTATTCCTACAAAGAAATAAAATTTTTCTTTATTATATAATCAAACCAAAATCAAATTAGGAATCATCTCTGGTAAGATACCTGTATCTTTTGTCGGAGATTTTTAGGCTGAAGCAGCAGCAGGAAAAGGACATTAAAAAATATACATTCTATAGTTGCTTGTTTGGATTTTTATAGAAGAAAGAAATATGATGAGGATAAACTCAGTTCAGTATAAAATAAAATTTTTCAAATAAACAGGAAAGGGGAAAAAATGGCTTTGCAACAAACAGCAGTAAAAAAAGAAAAGGATGATAAACCCAAGGTCATGAAAGGCTATGAATTGTTGGTTCAAAGTCTTATTGACGAAGGAGTGAAGCATATTTTTGGCTACCCGGGCGGTGTTTTGCTGGATGTGTATGATGAACTCTACCGCACGCCCGAATTGAATCATATCCTGGTCCGTCATGAGCAGGGAGCAACCCATGCCGCCGATGGTTTTGCCCGGGTAACCGGCAAGCCGGGAGTGGTACTGGTTACGTCCGGACCGGGTGCCACCAATACCGTTACTGGTATCGCAACTGCCTATATGGATTCCATTCCCCTGGTAGTGCTGACCGGACAGGTGCCCTCCAAATTAATTGGATTTGATGCTTTTCAGGAAGCGGATATCGTGGGCATTACCCGTCCCATTACCAAACACAGTTACCTGGTCAAAGATGTAAATGATTTATCCCGGATTGTGCATGAAGCTTTTTATATCGCGGTTTCCGGGCGGCCGGGGCCGGTATTAATCGATTTGCCCAAGGATGTTCTGAACGAAAAAGGTGTGCTGACCAGAAAAGAAGATGTGGACATCGAAGGGTATAAACCAGTGTACAAAGGACACAGCCGGCAAATTCAGAAAGCAGCTGAATTAATCAATCAGGCAGAAAGACCTTTGATTTACATTGGCGGAGGCGTGATTATGGCAAATGCTTCTCAGGAATTACAGAAGTTAGCGGAAAGAGGGAACATGCCGGTCACTGCCACTATTCACGGTTTAGGAAGCATGCCGGCAAATCATGAATTATTCCTGGGCATGGTGGGGATGCACGGAACCTGGACTGCCAATACTGCCATATCCGAATGCGATGTGTTAATTGCTATAGGAGCCCGTTTTGATGACCGGGTGACCGGGCGGGTTAATTCGTTTTCCACTAAATCCAAGAAGATACATATTGATATTGATCCTTCCTGCATTTCCAAGATTATCAAGGTTAATATTCCTATTGTGGGAGATGCAAAAGATATTATTCCGGAAATGACCAAACTCATTGAATCCAAACAAAGAAAACCCTGGATTAATTCCATAAAGGAGTGGAAAAAGGAGCACCCCCTGCAGTACAAAGTATCGGATGGTTTTGTATCTCCGCAGTATGTCATTGAGAAAATCAACGATCTTACCGGAGGTGATTGTATAGTTGCCGTAGATGTGGGACAGAATCAAATGTGGACAGCCCAGTATTTTGGATTCAACCAACCCAGATCCTTTTTAAATTCAGGCGGCCTGGGAACTATGGGATACAGCCTTCCTGCTGCCATCGGTGCCAGTTTTGGCGCTAAAGGCAAGACAGTTTTTGCCATATGCGGGGATGGAGGGTTTCAGATGAATATGCAGGAACTGGCTACGGCAGCTCGTTATAATGTACCAGTAAAGATTATCATATTGAATAATGAATATCTGGGAATGGTTCGCCAATGGCAGCAATTATTCCGCGGAGCCAGATATTCCCATACCTGGATAAAACAGGGAACTCCGGATTTTGCCAAACTGGCCAATAGTTTTGGTATTGAAGCCTATAAGGTCACCAAACAGGATGAGGTGGAATCATATCTGAAAAAGGCCATGAAGGTGAATGACAAACCATTTTTACTTGAATTTAAAGTGCCACCGGAAGAAAATGTGTATCCTATGGTTCCGGCCGGTGCTTCCTTATCCGAAATGATAACAGGGAGTGAAAAATGAAAAGACATACTTTATCAGTTTTATTTAAAAACAAATATAATGCTCTTCCTCGTATTACCGGTTTGTTCAGCGGGAAAGGGTATAATATTGACAGCATGAGTTTTGGGTTCGGGGAAGAACCAGAATTCACCAGAATGACCATTACCTCGGTTGGTGATAAGAATATTATTGAACAGATCGCCAAACAACTCCATAAACTGGTGGATGTAACCAAGGTTACCGATTTAACCGAGCAGCCTTTTGTAGAGCGGGAGTTAGCCTTGATTAAAGTAAATGCTCCCCAGACCAACCGTTCCGAAATTATGCAGTTGGCTAATATTTTTCGGGCAAAGATAATAGATATAAGTCCCAGAAGTGTTACCGTGGAAATAACCGGGAAAAGAGAAAAGGTGGATGCAGCTATGGGAATGCTGGAACAATTTGGTATTGTTGAGGTTGCCCGTACCGGGAGTGTGGCCTTAAAAAGGGAATATCAAAGTAAAGTATAGTTACTAATAAGAGGATTTAAAAAATTTTTGCTAAAATAATTAAAAAATAAAAAAAGGAGATTATAGCAATGGGAATGTTTTATGATAAAGATTCAGATAAAAAAATTTTAGAATCAAAAACCATAGCCATTATCGGGTATGGTAGTCAGGGACATGCACAGGCGCAGAATTTACGGGACAGTGGATATAAAGTCATAGTGGCTGATCTTGAAGGTTCAGAGAACTGGAAATTAGCTGAATCCCATAATTTTCAGCCTATGAGTGCGGAACAAGCATCGGAAAAAGCGGATATCATTCAAATATTGGTTCCGGATGATATTCAGAAAAAATTATTTGATTCCACGGTTTCCAAACATTTAAGTAAAGGGAAAGCTTTGGTGTTTTCCCATGGATTTAATATTCATTTTAATCAGATTGTGCCTCTCCCCGGGGTTGATGTATATATGGTTGCCCCCAAAGGCCCCGGACATATTGTCAGGAGAATGTATGAACAGGGAAAGGGAGTGCCGGCCTTAATAGCAGTGCAACAGGATGCCTCCGGCCAGGCCAAACAGACAGCCATTACCCATGCCTGCGGAATCGGAGCAGGAAGAGCCGGAATTATTGAAACCACCTTTGCGGAAGAGACAGAAACCGATTTGTTCGGAGAACAAACTGTACTCTGCGGGGGAGTGACTGAACTGATACGGGCAGGATTTGATACATTGGTAGAGGCGGGATATCAACCGGAAATTGCTTATTTCGAATGCTGTAACGAATTGAAGCTTATTGTGGATCTTATCTTTGAAAAGGGACTACAAGGGATGTATTATTCGGTAAGTGATACGGCTGAATACGGCGGATTAATTAAGGGACCGGTAGTTATCAATCAAGAAACCAAGAAACGCATGCAGGAAATTTTACAAGCAGTACAGGATGGATCATTTGCTCAGGAATGGATTCAGGAAAATGAAAAAGGCAGACCGGTCATGGAAAAATTTCGTACTCAGCTCAAAGAATCAACCATAGAAAAGGTAGGTAAAAAGTTAAGGGAGATGATGACATGGATCTAAAAGGAAGGAAAAAAATCTATGTATTTGATACCACCCTACGGGATGGAACCCAGGGGGAACATATGAGTCTGTCCTTAGAAGATAAAGTGAAAATTGCCCGAGAGCTGGACAGATTTGGTATTGATTATATCGAAGGCGGGTGGCCGGGATCGAATCCCAAGGATAATCTTTTTTTTAAAAAAGTAAAAGATCTAAAACTAAAGCAGGCAAAAATGGTTGCCTTCGGTTGTACCCGACGCAGCCAGTTTACCGCTGCTGCTGATCCCTTGATTGCATCTCTTCTGGAAGCTGATACGCCGGCAGTATGCATTTTCGGGAAATCCTGGAAGCTGCATGTTACCAAATCGCTGCGAATATCTGAAGAAGAAAATCTCAAACTAATTGCCGATACGGTTGAATTTTTGAAATCCCAGGGCAAAGAAGTCATCTACGATGCCGAGCATTTTTTCGACGGCTACAAGGATGATCCTTTTTATGCCGTGGAAACCCTTAAGCAAGCAGCGCAGTCCGGAGCAGATGTAGTGGTATTATGTGATACCAATGGCGGCACCCTGCCCCTGGAAGTATCCCGAATAATTAATAAAGTCTCCCAGGAACTGGTGGTTCCGCTGGGGGTACATTTTCATAATGACAGTGACTTGGCAGTCGCCAATACCATCACCGGGGTGGAACAGGGATGCATTCATGTACAGGGAACCATCAATGGCTACGGAGAACGGTGCGGTAATGCCAATTTATGTTCGGTTATCCCCAACCTGCAGTTAAAAAGAGGGTATTACTGCATACCAGATGAAAACATGACGGAACTCTATCATTTATCCCATTTTATGAGTGAAGTCGCCAATATGCATCATCAGGACAATCAGCCCTATGTAGGTAAAAGTGCCTTTGCCCATAAGGGCGGAGTGCATGTAAGTGCTATTATGAAGGATAGAAAAACCTATGAGCACATTAATCCCGAAAAAGTGGGGAATATCCAGAGAGTGCTGGTATCCGAACTTTCGGGTAGGAGTAATGTTCTTTATAAAGCTGAAAAAATGCTGCCAAATCTGAAAAAAGATAAAGAGAAAGTGAAAGAAATTGTCAATAAACTCAAACAACTGGAAAATGAGGGCTATCAGTTTGAATCTGCGGAAAGTTCTTTTGAACTGTTGATTAAGAAAATGACCAGTGATCTGGAGCAAGGTTTTGGTTTGGAGGGATTTCGGGTCACTATTGAGAAGAACAGCTCTGAGCCTCCTCGATCGGAAGCAACTATTCGGTTAAGTGTCAATGATTTAATAGAGCATACTGCCGCGGAAGGAGTGGGCCCGGTCCATGCTCTGGATAAGGCCTTACGTAAAGCCTTGATTCACTTTTATCCTCAGATTAAAAATTTACGGCTGATTGATTATAAAGTTCGCGATATTAATACTACCAAGGGCACCAGTGCCAAAGTACGGGTTTTGATTGAAACTTTTTCAGATAAGTATAGAATCAGCACTGTTGGCGTTTCGGAGAATATTATTGAAGCCAGCTGGCAGGCACTGGTTGACAGCTATGTTTACTATCTAATGAAGGAAGGAATCAAAGCAAAACCGATGCCTGAATACAAGCAGGTTGAAACAGAGGAGCGATAAGCAGATATTTCGGAATAGACTGAATATAGTATACATTCAATTTTTCTAAGGAGATTTTTGAATAATTTTGTCAGGAGTAATCTATGCAAAATAGCATAAAAATATTTGATACCACCCTCCGGGATGGAGAACAGGCTCCCGGATTTAGCATGACAGTAGAACAAAAAGTACAAATGGCCCGGCAGCTTGAAAATTTGGGCGTGGATGTAATTGAAGCCGGCTTTCCCATATCCTCCCAAGGTGATTTTGAGGCGGTTAAGCAGATAGCAGAAACCATAAAGAACTGCTCAATTGCCGGACTGTGCCGGACAAAAAGAGAAGATATTGACCGAGCCTGGGAATCACTGCGGCCTGCCCGCAATCCCCGTATTCATACTTTTATTGCTACTTCGGATATACATTTAAAACATAAACTGGGAAAAACCAGAGAGCAGGTGCTGGAAATGGCAGTTGAGGCAGTAAAATATGCTCGATCTTTGTGCGAAGATGTGGAGTTTTCCGCTGAAGATGCAGTTCGCAGTGAAGTGGAATTTTTATATGAAATTTTTGAAAAAGTAATTGAAGCGGGTGCAACTGTGATAAATATACCTGATACAGTGGGATACAGCCTTCCGGATGAATTTGGTGCCTTGGTAGAGAAGGTAAAGGATAATGTTCCCAATATAGACCAGGTGGATATTAGCGTACATTGTCATAATGATCTGGGTCTGGCAGTGGCCAACTCCATTGCAGCTCTTAGGAAAGGAGCTAAACAGGTGGAATGCACCATAAATGGAATCGGAGAGAGAGCAGGAAATGCTTCTCTGGAGGAAATTGTTATGGCACTCCGAACCAGAAAAGATATTTTGGGGTATGATACTAATATTCACACTCAGGATATTTATCGAACCAGTCAGCTGCTCTGTCATTTAACCGGCATGGAAGTACAGAGGAATAAGGCAATTGTGGGAGCCAATGCCTTTGCACATGAAGCCGGGATTCATCAACACGGGGTGATCAAAAATGCCATGACTTATGAAATTATGACCCCGGAATCGGTGGGAATTCCCAAGAGCAATCTTGTACTGGGAAAACATTCCGGAAGACATGCCCTGGAAAAGCGGTATAAGGAGTTAGGATTTGAACTCAGCAAAGATCAGTTAAATAAAATATACAGAATATTTACGGATGTGGCTGATCGTAAACGAGTAGTGTACGATGCGGATCTCATGGCCTTATTGCAGAGTAATCTGTCGGATGTTCCGGAATTTTATACCCTGGAAGATTTACATGTCCTGAGTGGTAATAATTTGACCCCTACGGCAACCGTTACCTTGAGAAAAGGGGATAATATAATTAAGGATTCGGCTACCGGAGACGGTCCGGTTGATGCTGTATATCGTGCCATTGAACGTATTACCAGTATGAGCGGCGAGTTGAACAGTTATTCCATAAAGTCGGTTACCCGGGGAAAAGATGCCCTGGGTGAAGTGTTTATTCAGGTTGATTTTGAGGGAGTAACCTATGGAAGCACTGCTGCCAGTACGGATGTGGTGGAAGCAAGCGCCAAAGCTTATTTATCCGCTTTGAATATTGCCTATTATGCCAAAATAAATCGTGAACAAACAGTTAAGCAGAACCAGGGGGTGGAAAAGAAGGTGAAAATATGACCATAACGGAAAAGATACTTGCCCAACATGCAGGGAAATCCCGGGTGTCTCCTGGAGATAAAATTTGGATTGAGGTTGATTTGCTTCTTACTCATGATGTATGCGGACCCGGAACCATTAGTATATTTAAAAAAGAATTTGGTCCTGAAAGTAAAGTATGGGATAAGGAAAAAATTGTGATTATCCCTGATCATTACATTTTTACCCAAGATACTCATGCTAAGAGAAATATTGAGGTTCTGCGGGAATTTGCCCGGCAGCAGCATATTACCCATTTTTATGATGTTGATTCTCCCCGGTATAAAGGGGTATGCCATGTTGCCTTAGCTGAAGAGAAATTTACCCGACCCGGTCAAGTGCTTCTGGGTACTGATTCTCATACCTGTACCTCTGGGGCCTTTGGTATGTTTGCTACCGGAATCGGGAATACGGATGCTGCTTTTGTCATGGGCACCGGCAGGTTATGGGTACGGGTACCGGAAACCCTTAAATATATTATTAATGACACCATTCCTGACTATGTTATGGCCAAGGATGTTATCTTACATATTATAAAAGATATTGGTATTGCGGGAGCAACCTACAAAGCCATGGAGTTTTCCGGTGAAGCTATAAGAAACATGAGCCGGGAAGAAAGAATGACTTTATGTAATATGGTAGTTGAGGCAGGAGCAAAAAACGGTATTATAGCACCAGATAAGGTTACTTCAGATTATTTTTCCGCAGATAGAGATGAGTTTTCAGAATGGCAATATGAAGGTGATGATGAAGAGTATGCAGGAATAAGCGAGTATTCCGGGACATCGTTTGAGCCTTTGGTGGCAGAACCTTATTGTCCTGACAATGTAATCCCTGCTCATCAATTGAATCATATAAAACTTGATCAAGCCTATATCGGTTCCTGTACAGGCGGGAAAATCACCGATTTCTTAGCTGCAGCAAAAATACTGAAAGATAAAAAAGTGGTGATAAAAACAAAGGGTGTTCCTGCCACCATGATGGTGAAGGAAACTATAGAGAAACAGAAACTTGATGGAAAGAGTGTGTACCAGATACTGGAAGAGGCAGGAGTGGAAATGGGGCCTCCTTCCTGTGCAGCCTGTTTAGGAGGACCAGAAGATACCTTTGGCCGTTTACAGGGGAGTGAAGTCTGTATTTCAACTACTAATAGAAATTTTCCCGGAAGGATGGGTTCACCGGATTCTAAAACCTATCTGGCTTCACCCTTAACAGTGGCAGCTTCAGCTCTTACCGGTAAAATAACCGATCCCAGAGAATATTTATAGTACGAAAGTAAGGCAATTTTTCCAGGCAGGATGGAAAGTTGATGATCATTCCTTTTATTATAAAAGGTGATTTTCGATATATGGTTATGATCAGCATCTCCAGGAAAAATAGTTACCTTTATATACATTTTTGAAAAAACCAGAAAAATTTTAGGAAAGAATTCTGGTGATTTGGTTAGGTTAACTTATAAGGGATACAATGAAATAGGTATAAAGAAAATAATGAAGAAAAGAAAATATAAAAGAATTGTAGTAAAAGTGGGCAGTACTACCATTACCCATAAAACAGGGAAACTAAATCTTACCAAAATCGATCATATTCTAAGACAACTGGTTGATCTTAAGAACAGCGGTAAAGAGATGATTCTGGTAACCTCGGGAGCCATTGGTGCGGGTATGGGAGAGTTAGGATGCCAGGTAAAACCAAAGTTGATACCCAAACAGCAGGCTATGGCAGCAGTTGGTCAGGGTCATTTAATTGGAGTATATAACAGATTGTTACGCGAGTATGGAGAAAAGGGGGCTCAGATACTCCTCACCTCCAGTGACCTGGAAGATAGGGATCGTTATTTAAATGCTTTTAATACCATCACTACACTCCTGGATTACGGGGTTATACCCATTGTCAATGAAAATGATACGGTGGCAACCAGTGAGATTAAGTTTGGTGATAATGATACCCTTTCAGCCCGGGTGGCAAGCTTGGTGGAAGCTGATCTTCTCCTAAATTTAAGTGATATCGAAGGATTGTATGAAAAGGTACCGGGAAAGAATAGAAAGTCGTTGAAGATTATTCCTAAAGTGGATAAAATTACTCCTGAGATCGAAAAATTATCCGGCGGTAAGGGAAGCGAGGTGAGCACCGGAGGGATGTATACCAAAATAGAGGCTGCCAAGGTAGCAGTTGATTCCGGTATAACCATGGTTATCGGACCCGGATACAGAAAAAATGTCATTATTGACCTGATCGATATGCTGGAGAATAAGGAGGGATATAATCTGGGAACCACATTTTTGCCTTCCGGAGACAGCCTTTCCAAGAGAAAACAATGGCTTTGTTTTAATTTACCTTTATGCGGAAGCATTACAATTGATAAAGGAGCAGAAGAGGCATTGGTAAACAGAGGAAAGAGTCTTTTACCCGGAGGAATAACGGAAGTATCCGGAATATTTTTTTCCGGTGACCTGGTCAGGATTATTAATCATAAGGGAAAAGAAATCGGAAAGGGGCTGGTTGATTATTCCAGTGCGGAAATTAAAAAGATTAATGGACGTCATTCCCAAGAAATTTTTTCTATTTTAGGGTATATCAATAAAGAAGAGATAATTCATAGACGGAATATGGTTATAGGAGACTAATACATGGGTGTAAAAGAAGAGGTGATTACTCAGGCAAGAAAGGTTAAGGAATCTTCCAGAATATTAGCCAATACATCTACTGAGGTTAAGAATCGAGCCTTACTTGCTGGAGCCCAGAAATTGGAAGAATCCAGAGATAAGATAATCAAGGTAAATAAAATTGATATGAGTGAGGGGAGGAAAAAAGGGTTAAGTACAGCTCTTTTAGACAGATTGGAATTAAATGAGAAAAGAATTATTGGCATGGCCAATGGTCTGCGGGAGGTAGTACAATTAGAAGATCCGGTCGGGGAAGTACTGGGAATAAAAAAAAGACCCAATGGGTTGGAAGTAGGTAAAATCAGAGTTCCTCTGGGAGTAATCGGTATTATTTATGAAGCCAGACCCAATGTAACAGTTGATGTTGCCGGGCTCTGTCTTAAAGCCGGCAATGCCGTGCTTTTAAGAGGAGGATCGGAAGCTTTCCGCTCCAATCAGGTTTTAACCGAGATAATTCAGGAGTCAATCTCTGAGGCAGGGCTGCCCGGAGAATCAGTGCAGCTGGTGCAGACTACTGACCGGAAAGCCGTGGAAGTAATGTTTAAACTTAATGATTATTTGGATGTCTTAATTCCCCGGGGAGGTGCCGGTTTGATTCAGCGGGTGGTGCTGGAATCACGAGTGCCCACTATTGAAACCGGAGTGGGAAACTGTCATGTGTATGTTGATGCCTCCGCTGATATTGACATGGCGATTAAAATAGTTTACAATGCCAAAACCGATCGTCCCGCAGTATGTAATGCTGCGGAAAGTCTGCTGATACATAAAGACATTGCCTCTGATTTTCTTCCTCTGATTCATAAAAAGTTTTCCGAAAATAAGGTGGAATTACGGGGATGTCCGGAATCAAGAAAAATAATTTCCCATATTAAGGAGGCAACTGAAGATGATTGGTATGAAGAGTATCTGGACTATATTATGTCAGTGAAAATAGTAGACGATATAAATGAGGCCCTTAATCACATTTATACCTATGGATCCCAACATTCCGAAGTTATTGTAACCCGTGACTATGAAAATGCCAATAAATTTTTAAAAGAGGTCGATGCCGCAGCTGTATATGTAAATGCATCTTCTCGTTTTACTGACGGAGGGCAGTTTGGTATGGGGGCTGAAATCGGAATAAGCACCCAAAAGTTGCACACCCGGGGTCCGATGGGATTAAAGGAATTGACTTCCACTAAATTTATTATTAGAGGTCAGGGGCAGATAAGAGAAGGCTGAGGTGAAACTGTTTTAAACCAAGGAGTGAACATGACAAACATTAAAGGTAAGATTTTTGTTCTGGGAGACAATATTGACACTGATCAGATTATTCCAGCACATCATCTTGTGTATGATCTCCATGATCCCGAAAAAAGAAAATTATATGGTAAATATGCCTTATCCGGTGTACCGAAAGAAAAATCCGGCCTCCCCCAGGGAAATATCAAATTCATTAATAATGATAACTACACATCTGAATTTTCCCTTATCATTGCCGGTAAGAATTTTGGGTGCGGTTCTTCCCGGGAGCATGCTCCTGTTGCTCTGGCTATGGCAGGTATTAAGGCTGTGGTGGCTGAATCCTATGCCCGCATATTTTTCCGCAATTGTGTGGATGGCGGCTACCTTATACCCTATGAAACTCCCCAAAGGCTGATTTTATCCCTGAAAACAAACGATAGGGTTGAGATTGATGTACACCGTGATTACCTGCATCATGTGGAAAGCAGTACTGATTACAAACTCCATCCTTTAGGTGAAGTGAGGGATATCTTATCCTGTGGTGGAATTTTCCAGTATGCCCGCAATCATCATATTGTTGGAAATGAATAACGCCGGTAATTAATAGACAAGGAGTGAAAATGAAGAAAAAAATTGTTGTCCTTCCCGGAGATGGTATAGGACCTGAAATTACAGAACAAGCTTTAAAAGTAGTACAAATGATATCTGAATTATTCAATGTTTCTATTTCTGTTCAAGAAATGCTCATTGGGGGGGCAAGCATAGATGCAGCCGGAACCCCGATAACAGAAGAAGTGATTAAGCAATGTAAGGAATCGGATGGAATATTTTTGGGAGCGGTTGGAGGCCCTAAATGGGATGATCTTTCCACTGAGGAAAGACCGGAGAAAGGTCTGCTGCAATTAAGAAAGGAACTGGATTTGTTTACAAATTTACGACCGGTGAGAGGGTTTAATTCTCTTATTGATGCCAGTACTTTGAAAAGAAAATATGTTGAGGGTATTGATCTGGTAGTGGTCCGGGAATTAACCGGGGGTATTTATTTTGGCAAACCCCGTTTTAGGGAAAAAAAGAAGGGAATAACCAGAGCGGTGGATACTATGGAATATTCAACCCCGGAAATTGAACGTATTGCCCGGGCTGCCTTTACTATTGCTCTGAAAAGAAGAAAAAAAGTAGTGTCTGTAGATAAGGCAAATGTGCTGGCCAGTTCTCAGCTGTGGAGGGAAACAGTAAAAGAGGTGGCTCTGGATTATCCTGAGGTAGAATTAATAAATATGCTGGTTGATAACTGTGCCATGCAGTTGATCAGGAATCCCAAACAATTTGATGTTATTCTCACCAATAATATGTTTGGGGATATTTTAAGTGATGCAGCTTCTATGCTGACCGGATCCTTAGGAATGCTCCCTTCTGCCAGTCTGGGAGAAGGACCCGGACTTTTTGAGCCTGTGCACGGTTCTGCTCCGGATATAGCCGGGAAAAACCTGGCAAATCCTTTGGCTGCCATTGAATCGGTTGCCCTTATGTGCAAATATGCCTTGAATATGGAACAGGCTGGTAATAGTATAGAAAGAGCAGTGGAAAGAGTGCTTGAGCAGGGATACAGAACCGCTGACCTCAGCCCAGATTCATCCCGGACAGTGAGTTGCAGTGAAATTGGAGATGCAGTGGTTGAAATGATTAAGAAGAGTAAAGTATAGAGCATATTTTTCAATTATAGCTCCCTAGACTGGTCAGTATAATCCCTTTACCTATAATAATTAGGTATCGATAGCACCTGTGAATATATTATTAGTTAAGAATGTTATAAACCCTATGAGGATTTTAATCCTTTTAGGGTTTTTTTTTAGGTTTTAATCAGCTGTACATTGAATTTTAAGTATTCAAAAAATATAAAAAATAATACTTGACATCATTATAAATTATTATTATTTTTTAAGAAATTAGTAAAAATCATTATACAAATATTTTACCCAATGTAAGGAAAATTCCATGAAAGGGAGAAATCTAACTTATAAATTTTATGGAAAATTCTTCTTTATATTTTGTATTACTTTCTACCCTTTAATCTGTTTTTCCCAAGTTGATACTTTAAATATCAATTTTAGAAGAATATCGATCAATGATACGGTATCTTACCGTACTTTAAATGCTGATTTTCCCTATCCGGTGTTATCCTTAATTGAAATTAAAGATAAAAAAAATGATTTGTTTTTTCATGGTTTAGCCGATACTGCCAGGTGGCTTACCCCTCAGGATTTTATTATGAGAGGTGACAGTCTCACGGTTGATGATGTCTGGGAGAATATTCTGGAATACCATAAATATCACCCTTCATTTCCGGATAATCCCAATGTGAAGGAGATGATCCCTCAGTATCTAATCACGGAAGTTTCTGATATTGAAGGTGAAGGTATTGCAGTTGCCCTGGCTATGGATTATAGCGGAAGCATGATTCATGTAATGCAGACTGTGGAGAAATGTGCTAAAGAATATATAAGAAATATGACCCGGGATGATCGTACCAGTATTGTGAAGTTTGCCGGAGAAGTTGAAGTTTTTCAGGAATTTACCAGCGATACTACTTTGCTGTTGGATGCCATTGATCGTGATTACAGGTATTGGAGAGGAACCCGGTTATATGACGGTATCTATAAAGCACTTCAGTTAACAGTGGAAGAAGAGGGACGCCGGGCAGTAATAGCTTATACTGACGGGAGAAATTTAGCCCAAGGAGGCCATACTGAAACAGATGTAATTAATTACGCCAAAGAAAACAAAATTCCCATATTTACCATAGGTCTGGGCGAAGAATCACCCACAGATGTATTAACCCTCATTGCTGATGAAACCGGAGGCTATTATACCTATACCAGTACAGGTGAGGATTTAGCTGATATATATTTGGGTATTTATGGATTGATACAGGGTTATTATGTTTTAGCCCACACTTCTACGGATCCGGTGAGAAATGGTACTTGGCGTACGGTCGCAGTATCAGTCAAGTACGATAGCACTGTAGGACAGGGACAGGGGGATTATCAGGTTCCTTTCACTCCCGTCGATATTGGTATTACCAAGAAATCGGTTACTGATTCCATATTGGTGTCCGGAACAGATACCAGCAATATAGCTGTAACTGATCATATTGTAACGTATAAAATAACTGCTTATAATAATGGGCCTAAAATGGTGGGGCCTATCTCCATAAAAGAGGAGTATCCGCAGTCTTTCATTTTTTTGGAATCGGATCTGGAACCTGATAGTGTTACCCAGGATTCAATCATATGGACCGCCTCCTCAATAGACAATCAGGAAAAGATTTCCTGGAATTGTAAATTTTATATCGATACTGTTTTTACCGATCATCTATTACCATTAGTTAATACTATTTCCATTAGATGTTATCCGGATTCATTAGATTACACAGATAATAATAACGTTTCAGTTGATACTGTATATTATTCTCCACTTATTGCTCCTGATCTGGTGATTACCAAGGAAGCTACCAGTGATTCTTTGGTGCTCTCCAAAGGTGATTCCTTATGGTATATATTTTCTGCAGATACTTTTTATTATAAGGTATCTATAAAAAATCAAGGGGAATTACCTTGCCAGGATATTAAAATTAAGGATATATTACCCGATTTTATTAAGCCAATTACTATTCCTGCCTCTTTCACTGTACAGGGAGATACCCTGAAGTGGACTATAAATAAACTGGAATCCAGAGGAGATAAAAAAGAATATGCTTATACCTGCTATATTGATACTTTGCTTATTCCCAATGTTCTGCCGGTGGTGAATCAAGTTATAGCAACAGCTCCTTCGGATACCAATGTATCAAACAACACAGCCAGGGATACTCTTTATTACATTCCTTTAAATGCACCGGATGTCAAGGTTATAAAGAGAAGCAGGGGAGATTCTCTTGTAATTAGCAGTGGTGATTCAACCTGGTTTAGTTATCCTGGAGATACAATTCTATACAAAGTTACATTAGTTAATCAAGGTCAATTAGACTGCCATAACATTACAGTCACCGATGTACTTTCCGATAAAATCACTTTAATTGATTTTCCGGTTACTTACACCTATGCAAATGACAGTTTAATTTGGGAAATTGATGAGATTGTTTCTAATGGAGGTTCGGTAGTGTATTCCTATACCTGTAAGGTTGATACCTTTATGCCCCCCTGGGACGAACCATTGATAAATACAGTGACAATCAGCAGTATTGAAGATACCATATATCATAATAATTCTGCTCAGGATACGGTATGGGCAATTGGTGTTGTCCCACCTCAACCCCAAGTCATAGCTACTCCCAGTAAAATTGAACCTCTTGATAACATTCAAGTTTCAGTAATGACTCCCATAAAAATAGTTAGCTGGGATATGATAGTTTTATTTGGAAACGGGAGCACGGATGATACCTATTGGGATGATTTTATTGAGAGTAATGAACTCGAACCAGGTACATGGTCTGCATTATCACCTATTTTTGAAGAAACTGAAATGCTAACCACATCCAAAAAAGAGAAAGTTGGATTTATCATAAAGACAGAGGATTTCTGGCAAGTAAATTATTTTGATACCGCTTATGTTACTATTGCCAGCAGTAATGAATTTTATTTGGATCATAATGTTTTTAAACCTTCTGAACCGGGGGAGAATGTACTTTTTTTACATTTTAAATTAAGTTCCAACCGAAAAGCAGAGTTGAATATTTATGATATTGCTGGACATTTTGTAAAAAATGTTTTTGATGATTTAGGTGTTGCCGGCTGGAACGAGACTACCTGGGATGGAACAGATGAACGGGATGAGCCGGTAGGAAGTGGTATATACTTAGCTATCATTTCATCAGGCAGTTATAATAAATATCTAAAATTTATTTTAATTCGCTGAGTGTCAGGAATGTCTATGAAAAAAGAAAAAAAGTTATTATGTCTGATATACCTCACCCTTATTTTATCTCCCATTTATTTAGGGGCACAGCAAAATACAGGTCTCCCTTTCTTGAAAATTGGATCAGGAGCTCGACAAGCTGGGATGGGAAATACTTTTACCGGGGTAGGAAATGATATTTTTACCATTTACTGGAATCCGGGAGGCCTCGGACATATAAGAAGATGGCAATGGGGCGCTTCCTACAATAAATGGTTTGCTGATATCTATCAAGCTAACCTAGGTTTTTGCAAACAGTTCAGAATGTTTGGCAGCAAAAAAACAGCAATTGGTTTTTTAGTGAATTATATGGGAATGCCTTCTTGGGATGCGACCGGTGGTTTGGAACCTAAGGTATCTGCTGATTACCTGGTGGGGATGGTTTCCTTAGGATACAGGGTTGATTGGATAAGCCAGATGCTCTCCATCGGGGGTTCGGTTAAGTATATAACAACCAATTTAGATACGTATTCATCTACTGCCTATGCTGGAGATGTCGGAATTCTCATCAAACCTAAACGATTTGAAGTTAATACACCCATATCTGATTTTGGGATAATTAGTATGGGCGCTTCTCTTTTAAATATTGGGCCGGGTATAACCTTTGATAAAGAAGAAACTACCTTACCTCAAACAACCCGGTTTGGTCTCTCCTTATTCTTAGGCAAGTATAAAACAACCAGTCTTCTTCTTGCCTCTGATTTGTATAAGGTCATTAATGGAAAATGGATTGCAGGCTTGGGTTCTGAATTTTGGTGGCATGATATGGTAGGAGTGCGTGCTGGTTATCAATTTAATAACAATAACTTAGAAAATTTTAGTTTTGGTATGGGATTCAGATTTGATGATATATTAAGCTCTTTTTTAAAACTTACCTCTAAGCATGGAGATGGTTTTGAATTTGATTTTGCTGATGTTGATTATGGAGAGGCTTTACAAAACAATTATCGTGGAACCATTATTCACTATCCCTTAGCTCCTGAACCTTTTAAAATTATGACACCCTATATTTCTTCTTCCCTGGTTTTAGACAAATCCTCAATGGTAAAGCTCCAGTGGGAAGAAGCTTATGATCCAGATCCTTTTGATAAAGTAAATTACTATTTAATGGTAAGCAAAGATAGTCTTATGGTGGAAAGGGGAATTAGAAAAATTTCCAGAAGCTATAGTGAATTTGTCAGTTCTTTTCTGCTGGATTCATTATTTTTTAGCAAGTCTCTATCCGACACATCTTGTTCCCTGGAGGTAAATGAAGGAGGGATTTATTACTGGGCAGTTGCAGCCTATGATTTAAGTAAACATGTTCAGTTAGCTCAGAAAGGTGGCAAACGGGTTTCTTATATTGATCATTTCGTCATTGCAACGCATGATTTAGCTGTTGGAGATTTTCAATTTGTACCAGAAAAATGGATAACCACCACACCAGAACAGGGTAGGATTTCTTTTAAAATTACTAATATCGGAGTGAGAAGTTCCAGTGGATTTCAAATGAAATTAGTTGATATTTATGAAAGTGATACCTTAAAAACACCTCTTCAGACCGAAATTTATACGGTTACCAGTAAAGGATTAAATGCCGGAAAAGATACAACTGTTTCTTTTCAATGGGAGACACCGTATCCGGGAAAACATAGAATCAAAGGTATGGTGAAACCAAATAATATGAATTTAGAGGTAAATAACCAAAATAATATATTAGATGAATTTGTTTATTCTATTCCCAAAGGAGAGTTTACTTTACCTGATACCGTAGAAGTTATGGCAACCGGGTATGATTCAACTGACATACCTATTGTACCGCATGTTTATTTCCCGCCATTTTCTGATAAGGTTTCAGAAGAATATTATGATCAAAATATGATTCCCGAGCCGGCTTTGGTGGTTATGGCCAGAAGACTGCAAAAAAATCCTGATATCACCTTGAAAATAATGGGATCTATTGATAAACTAACCGGTGAGGAGCAGGTTAATTTGGCAGACAGACGGGCTGAAGCAGTAAAGAAGATTCTTCAGGATTTAGGAGCTCCGGAATCTCAGTTAATAATCCAGTATGATCATCCTGATAAAATCCTAGGAAATAGAAGAATGCCGAGAGATCCCCAGGATGCGGAGATGCTAATGCAGCAAAATCGAGTTGTCTCCTTTAAAACAGATCAGCAATATGAGGAGAAAATATTTGGTCCCTTAACTGTGCCAGTTGATACTACCATGAGAAATATAATAAATTTTGATATTGCCGTGGTAACCCCAAGCGGAGTCAAGGAATGGAATTTGAGTGAAAATTCGGATGTGGTACAATTTAATAATGCTAATTTAATAACCCCTGATTCTTTGACCGGTATCATTAAATGGGATGGTACGGGTAAGAATGGAAAATTGGTCAAACGAAATCGGCAGTATGAATTTACCTTGGAATTAACTGACAGTTTAGGGCAGAGTTTTTTCACTCATCCTAAAAATATGTATTTAATAGAAAAAAGAACTATTCGAAAAAGAGAAGTTTTTGGAGCAGCCAAATTTGCTAAAGCGGAACCAACTTACCAATTTTATTGGGATCGGTTAATGATTATAGCCCGGGAATTAGCTGAGAATCCTGATATGAGAGTTAAATTTGAAGGTCATGCCTGTGCCATCGGTTCTGATGAAGTGAATCAACGCTTATCCCTTAAGCGGGCTACCCGTTTTACCGAGGCTTTTAAACAGCGGGTGAAAAATAACTATCCTCAGGTTTATCGTGACATGTGGAATAGAATTGATAAACCGGAAGGTTTTGGTGAAAAAATACCACTCCGTTTAAAACTAAGAGGCAGAGAGGAAAAACTCATTGGCGATAATAGCTCACCGGTTGGACGTTATTTAAACAGACGGATAATGGTATTACTTTATAGAGAACATAACTAATATCTTCTGCATTGATATATTTTATTTCCTCAATGAATGTAAACCATTGTTTCTCATAACAATAAATCGAGAATACCATTGATAATAGGCAGGATCAGTGTGAAAAAATAAAGAGATGGGTATATTTTTTATTATAGGCATAAATATTGCATAAAAATTTTTAGATATAATAAAATATAGGTTTTATTGATTATGAAAAGATTGATATTGATAATTATTTTATTAGCGGTGGTTTCTCAATGTTTAGGACAGGATATTATCATCACTAAACAGAATAGAAAATATGAAGGAAAGGTTGTTAAACTCACTGAGAAAGGATTTATAATTCGTTTGATAGATGGAACAATTATAGTTGTTCCTAAAAGTGATATTGCCAGAATTCACCGGGGAAAGATGATAATTGATCTGGAAAACAAAATGCGTTACTATAAAGAGGTTCATCATCCTTTTTTACCTTTACTGGTTTTAGGTATTTCTGCCGGGGTATATAGTATAAAAAAATATGGTGATTATAAAGATGAAAGAGAAAGGATTAAGGAATATAACCAGGAAAAACAAGTTAATCCTGATTTAAAAAACATTGATGATAACTCAGGAGAATATCTTACTCATTGTATAATATCTGGTTTATTAAGTCTGGGATCATTCTATATTTCCTTTAGACCCATGGAAGTTACCATACCCATTGGGCCCATAAAAGTGAGTGCAAATTATTCCTATAAAAGAGTTATGCTTTCTTTTCATTTTTGAGGGGAATAATATATTTTGAATTTCTAACAAAATCCGCTACACTACTTGGTTTAAGATTTAACAATTACAAATATATATTTATAATATCCAAAATTCCTTCAAGAAATCCTTGATCAGAGATAATGTATCAAATAGTAACGGCATGATTTTCTTAGATATTATTTTAATGCTTATTGCCTATAAAAAGGTGAAAGATTTACATGAAAAATAGGACTGAATATTTTATTGGAACCAGTGGCTGGAGTTATGATGACTGGATCGGTAAGTTTTATCCCAAAGATATCAAACAATCTGAATGGATCAAGTTTTTAGCCAAGTATTTTAATACAGTAGAACTCAACATGTCATTTTATCGTTATCCTTTTCAAAACATGATAATCGGATGGAGGAATAAACTGCCAGTAGGTTTCCAGATGACCATGAAAGCGCACAGAAGCATTACTCATTATAAAAAATTAAACCAGGTTGATGATTTACTGGAACGATTTTATAGCTTAGCTAATCTTCTGGGGGATAAAATAGGCTGTGTCCTCTTTCAAACTCCTCCTTCCTTTAAAAAGACAGAGAAAAATATAAAAACCTTAGTTACATTTCTGGGAAAATTGGATTTGCATTATAGAAATGTACTGGAATTTCGTCACCCTTCCTGGTGGAATGAAGAGGTCTATGATATTCTGAGAAAATACCGGATTGCTTTTTGTACTGTTTCCGGATTGAATATGATGTCGGATGCAATTGTTACGGCAGATTTTGCTTATATTCGTTTTCATGGTCCGCGTGAGGTATATGCTTCCCAGTATACAGAGAAAGATTTAGAAAAGTGGGGGGAAACCATAATCCTTTTAACCCAGCAATCGAAATTAAAACAGATATACTGTTATTTTAATAATGATGTTCAAGGATTTGCCCTTGAGGATGCTTTAAAGCTGAAAAAATTGTTGGATCAGTGACAATCAAAACAATCATCTGATATTATTATATATTACTAAATATTTTAAAACAAATTCTTCTGTATATTTTGGATCAAAATTTAAATAATAATCACCTTTAATATTTAATTTAATCCCATTAAATGGTCATAATAAGAAGATGAACCAGTATTTAAAATATCCAGGATGATACGCTCGGTTACATTTCCCACACCTTTGATAGATGTAAGGGAATGTCTCATATCAGTCAAGGGACTTTTAAGCTGGGAGATGGAATAGGCAGCATACCCATAGGAAGATTTTTGTCCTCTCAATTTCGTCAGATAATCAAGGTGTTCCAGAGTCACTACAATTCTGTCTTTTACCGGCATCCATTTTTTAAAAAGGGTAACCGGAATACGGAGAGGCAGGTTGTATTTTTCAGAAAGATCCAATAAAAACTGATTGAATGAATGTATATATTCTGAAGTTGGTGAGCCCCATTTTTTGTCTTGATAAATGATTTCATATTGGGGAATCAGATCAGGGTAGTGTTTGTTCAGAATTTTATAAAATGTATCTTTTTGCCGCCCGGGTTTTAAGGTCATTCCAGCCACAGTAATAAAATCAAGATTGATTTTAGCAGCCCGTTTAAAGCAATTTTCCATCATATCAGGCGCATCAGTAATAAAGGGAATCACCGGCATAAGGTACATTCCACCCAAGATACCTTTTTGCTTGAAGGCAGCTAAAGTTTTTAACCGCTGAGACGGTACTGAAACCTTAGGTTCAAAAATTTTACTGATGGCATCATCCATTGAGGAGAAACTCATACTCACCATGGCGCTTTCCTTTTTGTTGATCTGACCAATAATATCCAGGTCCCGTTCCACCAGGGTAGATTTGGTTAATATATGAACTGGGAACCCATTTTTTTTTATTAGGGAAAGGATTTTTCTGGTAAGTTTATATTTTTTCTCTAACGGCTGATAGGCATCTCCCACTCCGCCTCCCAATCCTATAAATCCCTTAATCAAGGGCTTTCTCCTTCGCTGGAGATCAAGTTCCCTGGCCAGTAATTCTCCTGCGTTTGTTTTTACCGTGACCTGCTGACCAAAACTGCCCTCCACCTGATATTTTTCCGTTCTGCCGTCACAATAACTGCAGTCATGCTGACATCCGCGGTAGATGTTCATATTATACCTGGATAAAAACCAACTGTCGATTTTTTTAGCTTGGCGCAGCAGGGATTTTGCCTCTGTTTCCACAACGGTAAGGTCAAAATTTTTTGGTTTTTCTCTCATATCGAGTATTCTATCCCGGAAGTTTTGATCAATTGCCAATACTTTTCATAATATTCAAGAACCGTTTACTGCTGATGGGATGATGGGCAAGTATGTTTCCATCCAAAATAATACCAAAGGTTCCGAAGGGGCAGGGATTATTTTGTGCTTGTTGACTTCCTGGTAAATTTATTATTTGTGCGGTGAGATGGAAATCTTTTTTGGCGGTATGGCTAATTTCTTCTACATTTTTAACAGTATAGGGGCATTGATCAGCCCTCAAGATATACAGACCTTTTTTATATTTTTTATCTAATTCCTTCTTGTTGTTCCTGAAGGCAGGAGAGGGATTGTTCTGAGAAAATTTTTTTACTACTAATTCGAAATCTGGAGCTGCTTTATCAACTACCTGGAAACCATTTTTTAAAAAAATATTTTTATCCGCCATAAAGGAACCTTTACGAGTTACCGCCGCAACTCCGCTCCTGCCGCTTTTTTTTGCTTCCTGCAAACATTGTTTAATCAAAACAGAGGCATATCCTTTACCCTTGTATTGTTTTCGAAATCCCACAAATAAACAGTGAATAACCATATATCCCTTTGCTTGCAGGGGACGCCAGCAATATTCTCCGGGAATATATTCTATCATTCCTTGGGATTTATCTTCCTGGGAATATAGTATTTTTAATTTCAATCCTTGCTTATAACGATCCTGCAGCCAATTAAGCTTTTCTGCATACCCCGGCTTTTTAGGATCTTTATAACCACAAACTCCATATTCCCGGATATTATCCATGGTGGTATCGATTATTTGCATATCTTTCATGGTATTTTCCTTATATTAAAACCACGGATTTATTCAGATTAACACGGATTTTTACATACTGGAAGGTTTACATAATTTGGATTTTTTTATTTTGTTAAGCTCATTACAAACACCCGGGGTCTTTCAGATCCCCGGAATTTGCTAATTGTAGGACAGTCTCTATGTCAGGGAAAATCAAATATTAAAAATTAAAAAAGTAAAATGACAGATAAAAAAATAAAATTTTGATTACTAAAGACTTACGATATACCATTTTATTTCATTTTTTAATTTTAGTTTATAATTTTACATTTTAATATTTAATTTTTACTATGGCTATATTATCCCTGCTTAGCCTTAAAGAGGACACTAGTTACCAGTTCAATGATAAATCCGTATATAATTCCCATTACAAAGGTACCGATCATGATACCAGGATCATCCATTATGGGAAAGGCCATGGGAATACTACCCACTGCTCCTAAAATGATGCCGTGAGACCACCATTTAAGTTTTAAGGCACTGATTCCTATCATGAAACCGGTAATGCCTCTGCTAAAAAGTATGGAAAGTTTTAGACCCAGGGTTATAGGCTGGCTGGGATCCGAACTTGCCAGGGTCATGCAAATATATCCACACATAAGACCTGTTATGGTTGCGATGATAACTCTTTTTGCACTGGTCATTTTTTCCCTCCTTTTTTTATTACGGTTTAAATTGTGGAATTAACCATTTATAAGTTTGTTGGTACTAATATAATTACCATCTGTGACAGGGGTATGTCAGGGTTTATAGATTTCAAAAATTTTTTTTGCACTGCGGGCAATTTTTTTTCGAATATAATCAGGTTTAAGAACTTCCACATATTCCCCAAAACCAAGGATAAAGCCATAAATCCAGTCGCTTTCCGGAAACCGAACCTCTGCAATAATATTTCCGTTTTTCTTATAGGTCAACTGTTCTTTCTTAAAATAATCTTCCACCATAATTTTCATTTCCGGGGAAAACTTTAAGGTAAGATTGATTTTTTTTAAGGGTGTATCCGACCAGGCGGGCAGATCAGTATACTGTTTCTTTCGTCTGCTAAAAGATTGATTAGTAACCTGCAGGTTTTTTATACGGGATAATCTGAATATGCGGAAATCCTGCCGAAGTCGGCAATAGGAAAATACATACCAGTTATATCCTTTGAATAAAAGCGTCATAGGCTCAATGTCCCGATGAACTAAATCTCCACTTTGCTTGTAGTAATCAATTGCAACTATTATTTTTTTCTCTATGGCCTGGTAAAGTTTTTTGAACAAATTTTTATAGGTACTGGAATATCCCCAGGGTATAAAATCAAGGGCGAGAGATGGCTGAGTATTCAAGGTATCATAAGAGATAGAGCGAGGCAGAAGAGTGGCAATTTTTTCCATAGTCAGGGAAACTGCCTGATCTTCCAAAGTGGCATTTATCCCTTTTAAAGCATTGATAATGGATGAT
>CAZKMO010000039.1:0-24361 GCA_964554015.1 uncultured bacterium | reverse complement strand
TTCGATATAAATCAACTTATTGAAATTTTTAATAAATTGAAAATTACTATAGCAGTAACTGACTCGCAGGAGCGATATAGTAATCTTCTTAGAGTAAGAAAAAAAGCCAAATCACCCTTTTATATTTATCTTTTATATCAGACAAACCTGTCTGAGAGTGATGATACTGCTTTTTTAGCACAAGCATGCAAAAAGGTTAATACCGAGGAGGCGGAACAGCAATTACGGCGACAGAAAAAAAGGAAACTTAATCAGGTAGCTACCGTTATGTTCACTTCCGGCAGCACAGGAAAACCCAAAGGTGTTGCTTTTTCAATATACAATCTCATTTGCAAGCGCTTTGCCCGGGCAGCTGTCCTTCCTCAGGTTGGACCTGAGGAAGTACTTCTCTGTTATTTGCCTTTATACCATACCTTCGGACGGTTTTTAGAGATGATGGGAATGATCTATTGGGGCGGGACCTATGTGTTTTCCGGAAATCCGACTTTTGAAACCCTACTCACACTTTTTCCCCAGTTTAATCCTACTGGATTTATAAGTGTTCCCATCAGGTGGGTACAGCTCTATGAAAAATTATGGGATAATCTGGATCTTGATTCAGATAAAAAAAACCAGAAGAAAATTATACAGCAGTTTATAGGAAATCGTCTGCTATGGGGATTATCTGCAGCTGGTTATTTGTCTCCCCAAGTATTTCATTTTTTCCAGAATAAGGGAGTGCATTTAAGCAGTGGTTTTGGTATGACCGAGGCTACCGGTGGGATAACTATGACTTCCTGGGGTGATTATGTGGATAATAGCACCGGCATTCCTCTGCCGGGAATAGAAACTCGGTTAAGCAAAACAGGAGAACTCCAGATAAGGGGACACTATGTAGCCCGATATCTGGAAGAAGTAGGTATAGATGGAATTATTCCTTATCCGGATGAGGAAATGAAAAAAAATTGGCTTCCTACCGGTGATTTATTCCGGATATCTCCGGAAGGCTTCTTTTTTATCATTGATCGAATCAAAGATATCTATAAAAATAATAAAGGACAGACTATAGCGCCCCGGAAAGTGGAAGATAAATTTATTGATGTTCCGGGAATAAAAAGAGTTTTTTTGGCTGGAGACGGAAGACCGTACAATGTACTTTTGATAGTTCCAGATGAAAAAGATCCTGTATTGAGTTCCTTTTCATCAGATAAGGAAAAAGAAAATTATTTTCATAATCTGATAATCCATGCAAATCAGGATCTTATTCCCTATGAACGCATTGTAGATTTTGCCGTGATTGATCAGGATTTTAGGGTGGAAAGGAATGAGCTGACCCCTAAAGGATCTTTGAACCGGAAAGTAATAAAAGAACATTTTTCTGCTCAGATTAAGACATTGTATATGAAAAAATATATTGAACTGTCTCTTCAGGGATTAACCATTCAAATTCCTCGCTGGTTTTATCGGGATCTGGGTATCCTGGAAGAAGATATAATAGGCCAGGATTCTACATTGTATAATAAGAGTAATGGTCGTTATTTATCTATCAAATCGGAGGAAAAATCCGGTTTGATTCAGGTGGGTAGTCTGCAATATAAAATTTCAGATACTAATATTGATTTAGGGCAATTTGTGAGACAGCCTTTCCTCTGGGTAGGAAATTATGAACTTTTTACTTTTTTCCCTTGCAAAGATGGTTGGGATATCCCCCTGCAATCAGTTTCATCTCAGGTGTTTCGGCCCTGGGAAATTAAAAAATTACCACCTCAATCTTCCTTATCTCAATTTTTTACTATCCGGGATGAAGGTTTAATTAGATTGAATAACCATATTACCATTATGCTTTTTGCTGAGAAGAAGGAAGCAATTGATTCCTTAAAGATTATGGAAAAGAGATTAAAAGAATCTCAGGAACAGAAAAGAAATATTATTCGGAGAAGATTAGAAGCTTTAGCCCGTCATCCGGAAGAAGAAATACGCTGCCAGGCATATCGAATTCTTTTACTGGATGAACCTACCTTAAATTACAGTGTATCCTTTCCGGCTTTTGTATATTCAGGATTATCATTTTTAAATGAGGATTCTATTAATGAAATTGCCTTTGCCCGCTTTGAAAGACATCGTCTAGAAGCTCTAAGAAGGAGATTCTATTCCTATCGGGTATATCTGGATTGGCCGGTACCGGAAACCACCAGAATTCAATTCCTAAAGTTATTCGAACTTTTGCGCTTGTTTGTCCAACACCATCCTGAATTTTATGAAACAGTACGGGCTGAATTAGCCAGCTGGGTTCTTCATAGGGCCGATTCGGAATTATCAAAATCAGCAAAAGAAATAATGGATAAGCTGGTTTTTCATTATGAAAGCAGTCTGGAAAAACAAACCCCCAAAGTAAAGGTGGAAGAATGGAATAGGCGATTAATATTTGAAGATGGTATGTCCACATCGGAAATAAAACGGATACGGGCTGTTTTAATTAATACAACCTTTTTAAAACAATCTATACTTCTGGCCTTTCATGAAAAGAGTTTTTTTCTGCAAGATGTGGAAGAGCAGGGAATCTGGATATCTCCAATTCAAATCACTCAAGACTTCACCCGTTATAGAATGGGTATCAATACTATAAAGGGAAAACATTATATTTTACAACTGGTATTGAAGAATCATGAAGAAGCCCCCTCAGTACTGGAATCCATATACTGGCTGCTGGTAATTTCAGGATATCCTTATGGTCCATCTGTACTGCCTCGGTTGGGATGCTACCGTCACCATTTGGGAGCCTGGTCTGCTACCTATATAGGGGATCTTACTGTATGGGAAAAAATAAGGCAGTTTGCCAGTACTCATACCAAGGAAGATTCTATAGATAATATCATGGCCTGGAAGAAATTATTAGTTCCGGCCTTGACTGCCTATTTCCGGGGATGGCATAACAGCGGATACAAAATAATTCCAGGCGCAATTTCACCTCATAATGTGGCTGTTCCCGAATTAGATTTTCAGGAAGTGGTGAAAATTAATTCGATCAGTGGCTGGCAGACCTATAAAAATCCCATATCTTTATTTCAACCTATGCTGCATAATTTTTTTAATAAAGTAGTAGCTTATTATCCTCGTTTTCAAAAACAGCTTGACCTAACCTGGATTTTTGATGCCTGTATTGAAGGAATCGGATATAAAAAGGGATTAGAATTCCTTTATTCCTTAAGAGGGCAAATAGATACCTGGGGAAATTATATCTTTAACAACGTAAAAATAAAAAAAGTTTTAGACAATTATATAACTTCTCTGGAAAATAGTTTTTATATTCCCATGGCAGTTAACAATGCCATACATCGATATGAACAATGGCTGCAGATGAGTAAATCCACTTCCGCAAAAGCTAAAGAACAAACTCTCATTGAGTTTTATAAATTATATACTATTATGAAATACCCCGGATTCCTGCGCTACTATCTTTATAAAATGACCTATTTTAGGGATGCAGATAGCACTATTAATCAATTATTTGATAAGCTTATTAATAGAATGAGGAAAGAAGAAAATAAGACAGCTATGCAATTAATCGAACTTTCAGATTTACAGGCCGCACTTAAAGATCCCCAGGATAGAGAAGTTTTCAGCCGGATGGTTTTTCCTTATATTCAGAAAAAACAAACGATTGATATTTTAAAAAGAGGAGAAAGTGAGGAAAAACGGGTTATGGTCCAGTCAAATATCAAGGACAAGAAAGGAGTTCCCTATACTATCAGGGAGCCGATATCACCGGCAGAAATCGGACAATTGTACCGACTCTTTTATGAAGAGAATTTTTATAAATCCATTTCCGAACTGAATCAGTATTTAATTGTGGTTGATAACCAGGAACGGATTATTGCCGGATTGTGTTATAAAATGCTGGAAAATCAGGCTGTTCAAATTGACGGTACGGTAGTTTCTTCCTCTTTTGCTGATCGGGGTATTGGCTCAGCTATGATAGAAGACTTTTGCAATAGGATGTTAGGACAGAATATAAAAGTTGTAAAAACTCATTTTTTCCTTACTGATTTTTTTAAGAAATTGGGATTTAAAGTTGATAAAGAATGGGGAGAATTTATTAAATATTTAACTCCGGTTTCGGATGAAAAAGGATTGGATACTCCCTGAGTATAAAAAAATAATTGATTTATTAGTAAAAGTTGTGTAACATTTAGCAAAAATACTATTGATCTTATAAGAAAAAAATTTATGCATTTAACCCTCAGAGCAAAACTCGTCATTAGCTTTATAGCGGTTATTGTTATCAGTGGCATAGTAAGTATGTATGTAGGAGTACGCCTCATTGGTGATGGAATAATTCGACAAGCACAAGATAAAGTCAGGGTTGATCTTAATTCTGCCAGAGAGATATATTGGGAAGAGTTGGATAGAATTAAGTATATTGTGCGATTAACCGCTTCCCGGTTTTTTATAAAACAAAGTCTTTCCCTGGGTAATGAAAAGTTAATGAAAAGAGAGCTGGAAATAATTCGCAAGCGGGAAGCTTTGGATATTTTAACTGTTACTAATGCACAGGGTACTGTACTATACAGAGCCAGTAATCCCGATGTCTTTGGAGATGATCAATCGGAGAATCAGATTATTCATTATGTTATATCCCATAAAGAAGTTGTAGCATCCACAGAAATAGTTCCCAGGGAGGAACTTATAAAAGAAGGAAAAGATTTAGCTGAACGAGCATATTTTGAGTTTATTCCCACCCCCAAAGCCAAACCTCGACCGGAAGATGAACTTGCTTCAGGTATGATGATGAAAGTAGCTGTTCCCATTATCAATGATTTTGATCAATTGGTTGGAATACTTTATGGGGGTATATTGTTAAACCGTCAATACAAAATTGTGGATAAAATAAAACAGACTGTCTATCAGGGTGAAGTTTACAAAGGAAAAGATATCGGTACGGCAACCATATTCCAAGGAGATTTGAGAATTTCTACTAATGTTAAACGGGATGATAACACCCGTGCAGTTGGAACCAGGGTTTCGGAAGAAGTGTATGATCGGGTTCTTATAAAAGGTCTTCCCTGGATCGAAAGGGCATTTGTGGTAAATGATTGGTATATAACTGCTTATGAACCCATAAAAAATTTTTCCGGTAAGGTAATTGGTATTTTGTATGTTGGCATTCTAGAGAAAAAATTTTCTGATATGCGACGTGCAACTATGTTATATTTTTTAGGACTTACTCTAGCGGGGATTATAGCCTCTGTTTTTGTTTCCTATTTCCTGGCTCATAGAATTTTAAAACCAATTCGTCATCTGGTTTTTGCATCTGAACGATTGGCCCAGGGGGATCTTTCCCAAAGAGTACATTTGAGATCAAAAGATCTTATTGGTAAATTAGGTGATACCTTTAATTATATGGCTGAATCATTACGAGAGAGAGATGAAAAATTAAAGGAGCAGGCTCAGCAGACAATTCAGGAATCGGGAAGGCTTGCCACCATTGGTCAGTTAGCTGCGGGAGTTGCCCATGAGTTAAATAATCCTCTGGGTGGTGTCCTTATGTACAGTCATTTACTCTTAGAAAAACTAAATAAAGATGATACTAATAGAGAGAACTTGGAGAAAATAGTCAATCAGGCTACCAGATGTAAAAACATTGTTAAGGGTCTTCTTGATTTTGCCAGACAAACCGAACCAAAAGTTGAGTTAGCGGATATCAATGGATTATTGAACGGAACTCTGGTGTTGATTGAAAATCAGGCTTCATTTCAGAATGTTACCCTTACCAAGAAATTATCACCTTCAATACCCAAGGTCATGATCGATGAATCACAAATTCAACAGGTATTTATCAATATCGCTTTGAATGCGGCTGAATCTATGGAAGAAAATCATGAAGGACAGGGGGAACTGATTATTCAGACCAAGGTCTCGGATGATAAACGGTTTGTAGAGATTAGTTTTTCCGATACAGGTTGTGGGATTCCTGAGGAGAATCTTAAGAGGGTATTTGAACCCTTTTATACCACTAAGGAGGTAGGCCGAGGTACAGGTTTAGGGTTAGCTATTAGCTATGGTATGATTCAGAGAAACAAGGGAAAAATTTCAGTTACAAGCATAGTAGGTAAAGGTACAATCTTTACCATTCAATTACCCATTAATAAGGGGGATGTAGTATGAGTTTCCCTATGTCTATACTTATAGTTGATGATGATGAATCTATTCGTGATTCGTGTACTCAACTACTTACTAATATGAAAGAAAAAGTGAAAAGTGCTGCTGATGGTAATGCAGGGTTGAAAATGGTAAAACAAAAAGCATTTGATATTGTAATTGTGGATTTGAAGATGCCCGGATTGAGTGGTATGAAACTACTGAAAAAAATAAAAGAAATTAATCCTGATACCTTAGTGATAGTTATCACCGGTTATGCGACAGTTGATTCAGCTGTTGAAGCTATGAAGAATGGCGCTTATGATTTTCTCCCCAAGCCATTTACTCCGGAGGAACTTCGTTTGATTATCAGGCGGGCCAGGGAAAAGAGAAAACTTGTGCTGGACAACCTTCGACTCCAACAGGAATTAGAAATAAATTTGGAATTAGATACTCTTATCGGTAACAGTGCAGCCATGAAAAAGGTAAAAAAAATTATTCAAAAAGTTGGGCCAACCGGAAGTACTATTCTCATTACGGGTGAAAGTGGTACCGGTAAAGAGCTTGTAGCCCGGGCAATTCATGAAAATAGTAAACGGAATCAGATGCCTTTTGTCACAGTTGATTGTAGTACTTTGGTTGAGAATTTATTTGAGAGTGAATTATTTGGACATGTAAAGGGATCATTTACCGGAGCGACTGATACCAAACATGGACGGTTGGAACTGGCAAATCATGGAACTGTATTTTTTGATGAAATCAGTAATATCGGTTTGGAGGTGCAGGCTAAATTGCTCCGTGCAATTCAGGAAAGGGAAATCATCAAAGTAGGGGGAACTCAAGCCCTTAAAATAGATATACGAATTATTGCAGCTACTAATAAGGATTTACGAAGAGCAGTACAGGAGAACACCTTCAGAGAAGATCTTTTTTACCGGTTAAGTGTGGTTCCTCTTTTTCTGGCTCCTTTGAGGGAACGAAAGGATGATATTCCGCAACTTGTAGACTATTTTATTAATAAGTATAATCATAAGAGAAATAAATCCATTAAGGGCATTACGGAAAAAACTATGAAGGCGCTGGTTGAATATAACTGGCCGGGAAACATACGTGAACTGGAGAATGTTATTGAGAGAGCTGTGGTTCTGACTGAAAACGATTATATCAAGCCTGAAGACCTATCTTATTATGGGCTTAAAATTCAAGGTAACTTATATCAGGATCAATCTCTAATGGAAGTGGAGAAGCAGCATATTCAAGATACCTTGCAAAGAAATAATTGGCATATGCAAAGGGCTGCTGAAGTATTGGGTATTGATAGAAAAACACTTCGTTTAAAAATTCGAAAATATGGATTGAAGGCATAATACAGGAGGCTTAATGGGGCAAAATACCCCTTTTATAGCAAAGATGCCCCTTAAAACGGGAAGCATCATTCTGCTTTAAATTTATTTAATATAATTTAAATTTTTTATAATCAGCCACTTAAATATTTTTTTAAGTGGCTTTTTTTATGATAATTATTATGGTATAGGTTTTGTAATGTTAAAAAACGAAATGAGAAAAAATTATAAAGACATTCTAATAATAGATCCAAATAAAAATATAGCTAAGAACTATCAATTAATGTTTAAAGATCTTGATTTCACTGTCGATATCTGTTCCGGTTTATCAAGAGCAGTGCAGAAGATGAAAGCGAACTGGTTTACTTGCATTATTATGGATGTTGATTTACCAGAGATGAAAGGTTATAAAGCTATAAAAATAATAAAAATGCTAAATTCCAGAGTTAAAATTATTGTTACTGCTACTAAAAATACCCGGGACTTAGAGACCAAGATACGTGAGCAAAATATTTTTTACTATTACCTCAAATCTTTTGAAATCGATGAATTGAAACAGGCAGTATGTAATGCTTTAAATAAAATAAAAAAAATACTCTAACCAGGAAAAATGTCTGCAAATAAAGCAAAAATATTAATAATTGATGACGATGAGTCTATGCGGGATTCATGTACTCAGGTATTGAAAAAAACAGAGTATACTATTAGTACTGCAGAGAATGGTGAAAAGGGCCTTTCCCAGGCAAAAGATTTTAAACCGGATATCATACTTCTTGATCTTAAAATGCCGGGAATGAGCGGAGCAGAAGTATTAAAACGTTTGAAGGAATTAGATCCTAGAATAATAATAATTATTATTACCGGTTATGCAACAGTAGAATCAGCTGTTGATAGCATGAAGCAGGGTGTTTATGAGTACTTACCCAAACCATTTACTCCCGATGAACTTCGTAAAATAGTTCAGCACGGTTTATTACGAAGAAAATGTCTTATGGAAGCAGAACGACTACGGGAAGAGAAAGAGAAAATGAGAAGAAATTTTGTATCTCTGGTATCCCATGAACTGCGTTCGCCTCTCTCTGCGGTTCAACAGAATCTTATGACCATGACCAGTGGTATGATGGGTGATTTAACAGAAGAGATGCAGGATACCTTAGAGAGATTAACTAAACGGATAAAGGGATTAATACAACTCATAAATGATTGGCTCAATCTTTCCCGTATCGAGTCCGGAGAATTTATACTGGAATATAAGAAAGTAAATATAAAAGAGATTTTGCTAGATGTCATTAATTTATTTAAAGGTTTGGCGGAAAAACAAAAAATATCCCTTAGCTTAAATGCTCCAGATGACAGGTATATCCTTGTAGGCAATATCCAAACATTACAGATGCTTTTTTCCAATCTTGTCCATAATGCTATTAAATACAACCGCAAAGGAAGAAATGTCACGATTGTATTAGCTAAGGGAAAAGAATTTGTATCGGTTGAAGTAAAAGATACTGGGATTGGAATATCGAAAGATAAGCTGCCCTTAATTTTTGAGCAGTTTTATCGTATAAAAGATGATAAGGTAGTGGAGGGAAGTGGATTGGGACTATCTATTGTTAAAAAAATTGTGGATGTACATCATGGAACTATTGAAGTATCCTCAAAAAAAGATAAGGGAACAGTATTTACGGTACGACTGCCTGCTAATGCTTTTAGTACCTATAAATAAAATTCAGATTTAAAAGGGGATTATTAATGAAGATATTGGTATTAAATTGCGGTAGTTCATCAGTAAAATTTCGATTTTTTGATACAATCGAACAGAATGTATTAGCGAGTGGTATGGTGGAAAGTATAGGAAAATCACAATCCACATTTACCTTTCATAACAATATCAACAGGAAAAAAAAGAAGTATCTTTCCCTTGAAAATCACCGTGATGCCATAGATCTTATCCTCACTACTCTAAGTTGTAGCACCTCGGGAGTGGTAAAAGAAATATCTGATATAGATGCAGTGGGGCACAGGGTAGTGCATGGAGGTGAAACATTTACTAAATCTGTGTTAATCAACGAAGCAGTTTATCGTAAAATTAAAGCATGTATGCAGTTTGCTCCTCTGCACAATCCACCCAATATTGAAGGGATAAAAGCTTCCCTTACTCTCATTCCCTATGCTCGTCAGGTTGCTGTTTTTGATACTGCTTTTCATCAGACTATAGAACCACATGCCTATATTTATGCTCTTCCCTATAAATGGTATAAGAAAAGAAAAATAAGACGATATGGCTTTCATGGCACCTCTCATAATTATGTTGCCCATCGTGCAGCTCAGATACTGGGAACATCAATTAATAAATTAAAAATTATTACCTGTCATCTTGGTAACGGAGCAAGCATAACCGCAGTTGAGGGAGGTAAATCAGTTGATACCAGTATGGGGTTTACTCCCTTAGAGGGTTTGGTAATGGGAACCAGGTGTGGTGATATTGATTCCGCTATTCCGCTCTACATTATCAGAAAAGAGAATATTGAATGCAGTGAAATGGATACAATTTTAAACAAACAGAGTGGATTAGCAGGAATTACTCAAGGAGATAGTGATCTTCGAACTATTGAGCGTAAAGCAAAAAGTGGCAGCGAGCGGCACATTCTTGCTTTGCATATTTTTACTCATAGAGTAAAAAAATATATTGGCAGTTATGCCGCTGTTATGGGAGGAGTGGATGTGATAGTATTCACTGCCGGGATAGGAGAAAATTCATCATTGGTAAGAAGTATGTGTTGTGAAGGATTGGAATTCTTAGGTATTTCCATTGATGAAGATAAGAATATGCAAAATAGTACTTGTATAAGTAATGGCAATACAGATGTTCTGGTAATTCCCACTAATGAAGAGCATGCAATCGTTCAGGAGGTTGAACAGGTTATAATTAATGAAAATCAATATGTTAAAGGAGTTGTATAAAATAATGCCCAAAACCATACTTATAATTGATGATGATAAAGATTTTCAGAATGCGATAAGAACTATTTTAATCAAGGCAAATTTTAACTGTATTCAGGCCTATTCCTTTAAACAGGGATTAGCAGCAGTTTCAACCTCAAAACCGGATCTCATTATTTTAGATGTGATGATGGAAGATATTTCTGCAGGTTTTCGTTTTATGAGGCAATTTCGAAACCAGGAGAAGCAGGAAAAGAAGGCAACAATTCCAATTTTGATAGTATCAAATTTCCAGAATATTACTGGTATTATTCTGAATGATCAAATGAAAACTCATTTACGTTTAGTTGATAAATTTATAGAAAAACCGATTGAGCCTGAAGTTTTACTAGAAAATATTAATAAATTGATTAATTAATATAACAAGGAGGATATTATGAAAAAACCAGAAATCCTTATTATAGAAGATGATAAGGATTTTCTTATGCCGATACAGAATGTTTTGGAAAAAAATGAATACAATGTATCTGTTGCTAGAGAAGGGGAACAGGGATTGACCCTAGCGGAAAAAATAAAGCCTGATTTGATTATTCTGGATATCATGCTGCCCAAAAAGGATGGATATGCGGTTTGTCATAGTTTAAAAGAAAATCCATTAACTAAGCATATTCCCGTCCTTATCCTTACTTCCTTAGGGAAAGAGAGTGAGGGAAAAAATGGAGCAGAATTGTTGTCTCAGGGACATAAAGCGGAAGGTTTCTTAGAAAAACCAGTTGATCCCCAGGTATTAGTGGATACGGCTGCTTCTTTGATTAGTAATGCAAGTAACAGGGAAGACGAAAAAGTAAAGGTGCTTGTTATTGATGATGATCCGGATTTTATTGCGGCAGTAAAAATGATTCTGGAAAAAAATGATTATCAAGTATTTATTGAATATTCGGGAGAGGATGGACTGATTGCAGTAAAAAAACAAAAGCCGGATATTATTTTATTGGATGTAATGCTGCCCAATAAGGATGGATATGCAGTTTGCAAAGAGATAAAGGAGGATAAAAAGACCAGCATGATTCCAGTTATTTTAATAACTTCAGTAGGGTCAAAGCTAACCGAATCCGATTATGGAAAAGCAATAGCAGTGACGCATAAAGCAGATGATTATATTGAAAAACCAGTCGAGCAAAAAGAACTACTGCAAAGAATTCGACAACTTATTGGCCCTATGCGGCGGATTGTTTAAATATTAGGTTTTAGATGAATATAAGTCGAAAAAAAGGACGTCAATGATTAATAAACAAGAAGCATTGGAATATCATTCCTCAGAAAAACCAGGAAAATTGGAAGTTATGCCAACCAAATCCTGCCTTACCCAACATCAGCTGTCTCTTGCCTATACACCAGGAGTAGCATTTCCCTGTTTGGAAATAAAAAATAATATACAGGATGTATATAAATATACCAATAAAGGAAATTTGGTAGCAGTAGTATCAAACGGAACTGCTGTATTGGGATTAGGTAATATAGGACCAGCTGCCGGAAAACCGGTAATGGAAGGAAAGGGAGTGTTGTTTAAGCGATTTGGTGATGTTGATGTTTTTGATATCAATGTGAACACTCAAGATCCGGATGAGGTTATTCAAATTTGTAAATGGCTGGAACCCACCTTTGGCGGAATCAATTTAGAGGATATAAAAGCACCTGAATGTTTCTATATAGAAGAGACTCTTAAAAAGGAATTAAGCATACCGGTTTTTCATGATGATCAGCATGGAACTGCTATTATTGTGGGGGCAGCTCTTTCCAATGCCTTGGAACTGGTAGGGAAGGATGTTAAAAAAATAAAGGTTGTATTTAGCGGTGCAGGTGCTGCCGGAATCGCTGTGGCCAAGATGATTGTTTCCCTGAATGTCCCCAAAGAAAATATTATTATGAGTGATATACATGGCGTGGTTTATAAAGGGCGAATTGAGGGTATGAATCCTTACTTAGAGGAGTTTGCAGTTAAAACTTCCCAGCGTACTTTGGCTGAAATTATGAGGGGAGCGGATGTTTTCATAGGAGTTTCTGCCGGAGGATTAGTGAGTAAGGAAATGGTACAAAGTATGAATGAAAATCCTATAATTTTTGCTATGGCTAATCCTGATCCTGAGATTACCTATGATGATGCCAGGGCTGCACGCGATGACCTCATTATGGCAACTGGCCGATCAGATTACCCAAATCAGGTGAACAATATTCTTGGATTTCCTTTTATTTTTCGAGGAGCTTTGGATGTCCAGGCAACTGCTATTAATGAAGAGATGAAAATTGCAGCCTGCCGGGCTCTTGCTGACCTGACCAAGCAGGATGTTCCGGATTCGGTGATTCAGGCCTACGGCGGGAAGCATTTTCATTTTGGATCTGATTACATAATACCGAAACCATTGGATCCTCGGGTACTGATTTGGGAAGCTTCCGCAGTAGCCAGAGCTGCCATGGAATCAGGGGTTGCCCGGAAAAAACTGGATATTGATGCTTATAAACAGGAATTAGAAAATCGATTGGGAAGAAGTTATGAGGTAATTCGGGTAGTAATTAATAAAGCCAAAAATGAACCTAAACGGATTGTATATCCCGAAGGAGAGAATGATAAAATTTTAAGAGCCGCTCAGATACTCATTGATGAAGGAATTGCCAAACCTATACTTTTAGGAAGAGAAGAAATTATTAAAAAAAAGATACAATCATTAAATTTGGAATTAGATAATATTCAGATTATCAATCCTGTTATTTCGGAAAAATTTGATTTCTATTGCAAAACTTACCATAATCTGCGGCATCTTCAGGGTATTACCCGATATGATGCGGAACGCTTACTCAAACTCGGACATTATTTTGCAACAATGATGGTGTACCATGATGATGCAGATGGTTTTTTGGGTATCTGTCATAATTATCATGAAGAGATGCTCCCCGCTTTCCAGATTATAGAAACCGTTAAACCCGATACTAAAGCAGCTTTTATGTTTATTCTGATTTCTAAGAAAAAGGTTTATTTTTTAGCTGATACCGGGGCAATTATTAATCCTACCCCGGAAGAACTGGCAGAGATTGCTATTCAAAGTTCGAAGATTGTTCGCTTGTTTGATATGGTACCCAGAGTTGCCATGCTTTCTTTTTCAAATTTTGGAAGTATTGATCACCCTCTGACCAAAAAGGTTCAACAGGCAGTAAAAATTACCCGGAAGCGAAAACCTGATCTTATGATAGACGGAGAAATGCAGGGTGATACTGCTATTGATCCTCGGATCAGGGAGGAAATGTATCCCTTGAGCCAGTTAAAAGGGGGAGCAAATGTGCTTATCTTTCCTGAACTTCAATCCGGAAATATTGCCATGAATTTATTAAGACAACTGGGAAATGTGGAATCTATCGGACCAATTCAACTTGGGCTTTCCAAACCAGTGCATGTTATCAGATGGTCAGCGAGTGTGGAAGAAATTGTGCGTTTGTCTGCTTTTTGTGTAGTAGATGCTCAGAAATGGTTAATGTAAGTTTGAGTTTATCCATTAATTAATCTTAGATATGGATTTGAGATATGAGAGCTTTCAAAATGAAAAAAGAGAGTCTTAATGATTTTTTCAGGGCCATTAAAACATTTGGTGAACTTTGGGGACCGGTAAAAAGCGGTAATGGCTATGTTTTAAATAGAATTAAACAGTACTCCGATATTGATCTTACTGCTTTACGAACAAAGATACCATTTAAAAAGCTTCTTTTACCACCTCAGTTTCCCATGTTTACTTTTAATAATAAAGATATCAATCAGCCATCTTTTGAAAAGTTACTACCTCGGGTTATTTTTGGTATGCATCCATGTGATATTCATGCTCTCATGATTATGGATAATTTTTTTTCCATGCATATTCCGGATCCGTACTATCTGGAACGACGTAAACGGACTGCCATAATAGGACTTTCCTGTATACCGGATGAAAAATGTTTCTGTAAAACAACTAATACCCACTATGCAGAAAAGGGATTTGATTTGGCATTTACAGATCTGGATGATTTCTTTTTAATATGGATAGGATCCAGTTTGGGAGATGATATGATAAGGAAATGTCCGGATCTGGTAAACAAGAAAATAGATGGTAAAGACTTAAAAAAATACATACATTGGCGTCGGAAGCGTGAAGAGTCATTTCAATTAAAGTTAGATTTTACTGGTATGCCCAGCATAATGGAATTATGCTGGGATAGTCCTTTATGGGATGAGCTTGGTGAGAAATGTCTTTCCTGTGGAACTTGTACACTTGTTTGTCCTACCTGCCCCTGTTTTAATGTGATTGATAATATTGTTCTTAATGTGCAAAATGGAGAACGAATACGTCAATGGGATTCATGTATGTTTAGTAATTATTCCCTGGTTGCGGGTGGACATAATTTTCGAGAGTCTCGGTCGGACAGGTTAAAGCTACGTTTCACCCATAAACTCCAGGCCTTTATCGGTAAATTTGGTGAGCCTGCCTGTGTTGGATGTGGAAGGTGTATTGATACCTGTCCGGTGGGAATTGATATCCGTACAGTAGGTTTAGAGTTGCTATCCTGTGCGGATTAATTGTATCATTCATTTAAAACAGTTTATCGATTAGTCGATTAAAAAAGTATAAATATCTCAAATTAATAAAAATTTTCTCTTTCCTTAATTAACCTTTCAAAATGTTACTAATTAATAGTTAAAAAATAGTTGACTAGTCAACAATAATTTATTATATTAGTTGCTAATCAACTGATTAATGTAAAGAGGAAAGTGTATTCATTGAAATCAAAAACCAATCTTGATGATAAAAATATCGGCAGACTTTTAGTGAAGTTATCAGTGCCAGCAACAATTGGCATGTTGGTTATGTCACTCTATAATGTAGTGGATACTATTTTTATAGGGCAGGGAGTAGGTACGTACGGAATCGGGGGAGTAGTTCTTTCTTTTCCCATACAGATGATTGTAGGTGCCTTGGGCCAGATGATAGGTATCGGGGGTGCTTCTCTTTTTTCCCGCAGCTTAGGGGAGAAGAATATGGATAAGGCCCGGCGAACCTTGGGAACAGTGGTGGCATCGGTACTTTCAGTGGGGGCGACAGTTACCATTATAGGATACCTCAAACTAGATGATTTACTACGTTTATTCGGGGCTACTGATACCTTACTTCCCTATGCCCGGGAATACCTCTCCATAGTTTTAGCTGGGGTTCTTTTTCACAGTCTGGCTATGGCACTTAATAATATGGCCCGAGCCGAAGGCAAGGCTAAGGTTGCTATGACTACCATGATTCTGTCGGCAGTAATAAATATGATACTGGATGCAGTCTTTATTTTCGGATTTAATATGGGTATTAAGGGGGCGGCATTGGCAACCCTGATTGCTTATATCAGTGCTGCTTTTTTTCTGGTTATTTTCTTCCAGTCAGGTAAAAGTGTGCTGCATTTAAGACTTAAAGAAATCAGCTTTGACCTAACTATCTTGAGGGAAGTGTTAGCAGTGGGAGTAGCCTCTTTTATTCGCCAGACCGCCATGAGTTTGCTGGTCATTATTTTTAATAGAAAATTGGGAATTCTGGGAGGTGATATTGCCATTGCAGTTTTCGGAGTAGTGATGCGCTTACTAATGTTCATTTTTACTCCCATTATGGGTATTGCTCAAGGGTTACAACCAGTTGCCGGTTTTAACTATGGAGCCAAAAGATTTGATATGATGAAAAAATCAGTAGTGCTGGCAACTATGGCTTCTACAATTATTGCAATATCTGGCACCTTATTGATCATTCTTTTTCCGGAGGTATGCCTTCGATTGTTTTCCCATGATACGGAACTTATTAATCAGGGCCGCATAGCCTTGCGCTATATTATTTTAGCCTTCCCTCTGGTGGGTTTTCAGGTTATGGGAGCAACCCTTTTTCAGGCTACAGGTAAAGCTTTGCAAAATCTTATTCTTACCCTGGCTCGTCAGTTATTGTTACTCATTCCCCTGGTCCTGATTCTGCCTCATTTCTTTCAACTTAAGGGCCTTTGGCTGGCTTTTCCCATTGCAGACACTTTGGGATTTTTTCTGGCTGTAGCCATGGTTTATCGTTTTCGATATCTTTACCAACCACAACCAGAGCCGGTTTGGGAGTCAGAAAAATGAGAAAGAAAGAGAATATAGGTCGTTTACTCGCTTGTCTGCATAGGCATGGACACATGCATCTCCATCGAGCCTTTTCCTCCTGGGAGTTAGGAAGTGGAAGTCACCATTTTCTTTTACTATTAGCTCATCGGGATGGAGTAACCCAGGCAGAGTTAACTGAAATATTACATTGTAATAAGGCTACTACAGCCAGAGCAGTGCGTAAACTTAGGGAAAACGGTTATGTACGTAAATTACAGGATCCAAATGATCATCGGGCAGTTCGGATTTATCTGACTGACCAGGGAAAAGCACTGGTACCGAAGATAAAATCAATTTTAAGAAATTGGACTAATATTCTAACCGCCGGGTTCACACCTGCAGAAAAGCAGGATGCACTTCGACTCTTGGGGAAAATGGTTGATAATGCCGTGGATGAGGTAAGGGGAGGGGAGTTTCAAAAAAATTACTAATGGTTGTTTTTTTATTATGAACATCAAGGAATCTTTAATTAACTATATTATTAGGAAACAGAGTTTGCTCCTAACTGTCAGCATCGCAGATAACGCAGATGAAAGGATGGCGCAGATAAAACTTTCCGAACACATTATTAATCTGTGTCATCTGCGGTATCTGTGACCATCTGCGATCCAGACTATAATGAGATTCCCAAACCGGAGTTTAGGAACCAGGTAAAAAATTTCTCCCTTTTCAA
This sequence comes from uncultured bacterium, assembly GCA_964554015.1. Lineage (GTDB taxonomy): Bacteria > Zhuqueibacterota > QNDG01 > QNDG01 > CAYUAG01 > CAYUAG01. The sequence continues at coordinate 7,107 of CAZKMO010000039.1, read as the reverse complement.
AAACTTGATTTTGTTAAATCTATGTAGTAATTTAATCATTAAATCATTTATAATTAAAAAAAAGATTATCATGAAAATCAAAATTCCCTATGGTAAAAAATTTCAATCTCTATCAATATCCGAAGATAAGATAATTTCGGTAATCCATCCTCATAAAGTTACGATTAAAAATGAAAGAGAAAGTATTCTTCAGTCTTTACACCATCCCCTGGGGTGCAAGCCATTTCCTCAATTCATAGATAAAACAAATAAAGTACTTATTATTATAAATGATGCCACCCGTTCTACTCCCACTGAAAAAGTTCTAGAGGCAATGGAAGGTTTTATAGACAACAAGGATGTTTTCTTTCTTATTGCTACTGGAACTCACCGAGCTCCCTTTAAAAAGGAACTGAGAAAAATATTGGGAAAATATTATAACAGATATGCAGATAAGATTTTTGTACATGATGCGAAAAGCCCTGATATGGTAAAAGCAGGAGTGACGGAACGGGGAAATGAAGTATACTATAATAAAATAATTTACAATTTTGATGGAATAATTAGTATAAGTTCGGTGGAACCGCATTACTTTGCCGGATTCACGGGAGGAAGAAAATCTTTTCTTCCCGGGATTGCTGCTTTTCGAACAACTGAAATGAACCACAAACTGGCTCTTGCTCCTGGTTCGGATGTATTAAAATTAAAGGGTAATCCTGTACATGAAGATATGAACCAGGCTCTCAAGCTTTTGGATACCAAGAAAATTTTTTCTATCCAGACAGTTCTCAACCGGGATAACAGCATATACTTTACAGCTGCCGGGGATATTGAACTGTCATTCCAGGCTGCGGTGAAAAAATCCCTGGAGATTTATTCAATTCCCTTAAGGGAAAAAGCCAACATCGTGATTGCGGTAGTCACTCCCCCCTTGGATATTAATTTATACCAGTCCCATAAAGCTTTACAACATGCCAAGTTAGCCCTGAAACCAGATGGTATTATTATTTTAGTGTCTTCCTGCTCAGAAGGAATGGGAAATAGAATTTTTTCCGAACTTTTAAGATCTTCGGAAACCAAAGATAAATTGTTAATGTACGCCGAGAAGAACTTTGTTTTAGGGACACAGACCGCAGTTAAATTTACCAGATTAAGTAAACAGGCACAGCTTTGGGCCGTAACCGATATTGAAACACAAATTATTGAATCGATTTTTATGAAACCATTTACTACTGTGCAACAAGCGGTAGATAATGCCCTGATCAATAAACCGGAAGGAAGGATACTCATATTAAAAAATGCTGCCCTTACCGTACCTGTATTTTAGTCGGTTCCGAATGAATATACTATAACAGGTAAGGCTTTATTCTGAGGGAGGAAAATCCTTTAGAATTTCTCTCACCGAACTGACAAAGTTTTCTTCCGGATTAACCCGATTCAGCACATCTTTTCCCACACCCTGCCAAACAAGTTCTTTTTGTTCTTGATCCACAATATCGATAATTAAGGTACCTTCTTTGTAATGAACTGCATGACCGGGTCTGACTCTATGGATCCTGCCCCAGCGGCCGGTATGGTAAGTAGGAGGAACCCAGTCTTTTTTATTCTGAACATTAGTATAGAATATTACCAGAAAATCCGCATTTTCTTTAGATTCAGCTTCTGTATATCCCTTTTCAGAGAATATAGTTTTTATTTGGTTCAGGATCTCTTTCTTTAGTAAGGGATTTCTTACCGTACCTTTCCGGTTCTCTTTATTCCTGGGCGCTTTAACCAGAGAATAGGCTTCATAGCGGCTGAAATTAACCGTGTCGTCATAATTAACACTCACTCTTACCGTAGAACAGCTTATAGAGAAAATAACCATTATTAAAATAACAGCTGATAATACTAATTTTTTCATGAAAATTCTCCTTTTTTAATAAATGAACGTTAAATAGTGTATGATATTGTAGATACTATTATATTTTTTGTTAAAATTTTTTATTAATCTTTGTTTAAAGCTACAGTTTTCTGATAATCTTGGGACCAAAAAAATTGCCATGGCCAACTGCCTTGTCAATAAGAAAAACAAGAAATTCGGCTCCCAGAAAAAAGGCAAAGAAAATGAGAGGCCCATAATTCCGGAAAGAAGATAGAGATATAAATATAATATAAGCAGTAATTGAAACTATTAAAGGGAGAATAAAGACCAGAAAAGAAGCAAAGATAACGCTTTTGGATTCGGTTTCAAGTTCAACTTTATCTCCAAGCTGGAAATTATGGTTTTTTATAATAAGGGTAATTAATCTTTTTCCCCTGGTACTGGCATGACATTTAGATTTAAGAGTACAGGTATGACATCCGCTATTAGCATCAATCTCGATAGTACAGCTTTGTTTATTTATTAATATTATTTTACCGGTTTCAATCATGAGGTTAACCCTTATTGGAATACAATTTTTTTAAAAAATAACAAAACAGAAGAACATTTTCAAGCATTATATAAATTTATATATTACTCTGCATCAATGTATAGTTAATTATAAATGAGGAGTTGAAAATATTTTATTGGGGGATTGTTCTGAGAATGGCTTGGGAAATGATAAAAATCACCAGATACATACTAAGTCCGACAAAAAAAGCAGGAGTAAAACCAAAAAGCATGGAAAAAATCACAGCCAGAATAGAACCGAGGACAGACATGATTCCATTCACTCCGTACATCCAGGGGATATACATATTAAGATTGTTATTTTGTAGAATTTGAATAGAAGAAGGGAAAAGAATACCAAGTAAAAATCCAAAAGGAAGCAGCAAAAAGAAACTAATCAGAGAACGTAAAACTTGACTGTATGCTAATAAATCATTAAGGAGAACAGGATATATCAAGATGCAAAAAACACCTGTAGCCACAATTAATAAACTGATAGTCCCTATGCGTTTTTTGAAATTATGAGGAAATATTTTATTTCCTGAAAAACTTCCTATTCCCATACTGATCAGCAAGGAAGATAAAAGAATTGATAAAGATATGGTGGGAGAGCCTAGATAGAGGACCAGTTTCTGAAAAAGTGTAACTTCCAGAATCATAAAACCTAGACCGATACAAATAAAAATGGTTAGAGAAAAAATAAGTATTTTTAGGTTGTTTATTTTTATTTTTTTCTTAATTCGTGAATACGGAATAACCACTACCAACAGAGCAAATAAAGATATTCCGGATAATAACCATAAATAATCATCAGGTATTCCTCTCTTCACCTTATAAAAATAGGGACTGTCATCATGCACAGCTGAAATATCAAATTGATCTTGATCAATATAGTGCTGTAAGGAAATCTGGTTGTTTTTAATAGTCCTCAATAATTTATTCTCAAGAGTATGGGGTGCAGTTTCCCAGTGAAAAGGAAGATAGGTAACAGAAGGAAGATCGGAAGGGATTGTGTTTATTACATTATTGATATAGGCAATTTCACCTCTGGAAAAAGCATTTTTCTTGATTACAATTGTAGGGGCATAATCTGGTGCCAGAATAACAAAATGATTTAGAGCTTCCTGATTACTGATATCCTTCTTATTAAAAGCAGAAATAACAGTCACTAAAAGGCGGATTAATTCCCATCTGTTATGAACAGTAAAAATCAGTCTTCCCTCTGAAGTTAATATATTTAAGTAATCCTGAATTGCTTCTGCAGTGAGAAGATAATTTTCACTCATGGCAAAATTATCGATATTTTGTAATTGTTCGGTAGAAGGAAGAGCTATGACAATTATATCATATTTTTGATCTGTCTTTTTTATGTAGTGACGGCCTTCTTTGACCTGAATGTCAACCTGGGGAAAATCTGTATAAATACCTCCGTTAAAGTCACTATGGTCCCTGACAATATCCACAAAATCAGGATTGACTTCTACGCCTGTTATATGCTTGATTCCGCTGAGCAGACCAATTAAAACTTCTTTTCCTCCTCCAGGGCCAATAACCAGCATTCTGTCTCTTTCATGCTCCCGCAAAAACATAAAGGGTATTGTTGTTGAAAATCTTACCAAAAGATTGTACAAAATCGGGTTAAGGTTTTTTATATTTCCCTTAAATCTAAACATTTGGGTTCCGGCTGCACCATCAATAAACAACTGTTTGACCATATCCTGATGACTGTATTCTACCAGATCGGAACGGCCGTAAATACTCCAGCGGCTGTCAATAATTTTTGATTTTATTCCAGGTTGAGAATAAACATGATAGAAGTCCTTCTCCGGGTAATTGCCGATAGGAATTCTTCCCAGATAGTTTGTATGGCCAAACATTATTATTAAAACAGCACCTAAGATAAGCAAGGATAGAAAACAAAATATTATTTTCTTGTTCAATAATTTCTGGGCAAAAATTACCGCAGCCATAAATATGATTACTGAGAGAAATATTACGGCATTAGGAGCTGAAAATAAGGTAAAGGCTGCTATTGCTGCACCTGAACCCAGGGCAGCACCGACAAGATCAAAGGCATATAGACTAAAACTATGGGATGCAAATTTTTTAAAGATCAGGGAATAGACAATCCCAGTGAAAAAGAAGGGTAAGAAGAGAAGAAAAAAATATAGTAAAGGATTGGTAAGAGAAAATTGTGTCGTGATGAATATGAATATAATAAAAGAGATTCCAGTAGTAATAATAAATCTGGTTATGATTTTAACTATTATTCGGCTGTTGTCAATTTTAAAGGCATAGTATGAAAAAATCCCTCCAGTTCCTAAGCCCAGAATAGCAAGGGAGAGTATGATAAAAGCATAATTATGAACAAAAATTACCGAGGAAATACGGGTAGAAAGAATTTCAAAACAGATGAGAGAAACAGAGATTATTAGTACTGTCAGGTAAACTGATTTTTTATTTGTGGTTATGTCTTTCATTTTTACAATTAATTTACTTTAGCGGATGCAATCTTTTTTGATAAAATTTTATGGTTAATTTCCACTTTATATTTTTCCCGTAAAGTTTTAGCTGTTTGTTTTTCAATCTTTTCTTTATAATATTTATGGAAATCATCAATAATGGTATTTTTTACATCATCATAAGTAAGCTGTTTTTCAGGTCTCTTATGGGAACATTTTATTATGGCATACTGCTTTCCTTTTTCCGGATCGGAGTATTCAATCACGCCATTAACTTCATCTGTTTCTAATTTAAAAGCAGCTTTTCCTAAAAAGGGCGGTTCCTTACTTAAATAGGATTTAATTTTTCCCTTCCGATCCCGTATAAATGTTTTAACCAGGTATCGGTTTGTCACCTGGTTAAAAGGAATTCCTTGCTTAATTTCTTCCCATTTATTATTTGCTTTTTCTTTATCTGAATAAATAATGGTATGAATATTAACTTTTGCCAATTGATAATATAAGGAATCTTTATTTGCATTATAAAATTGCTCTAAGGCTTTAGGGGTAGCTTTTGGTATCTGTGAATCAATGACTGCCTGATTATACAGCCATACAATACGGTTTTGCAGAACCGGATTAGTTGTATTAGAATTAAATATATCTTTTAGTAAATTGAGTTCTTTTGCTTTTTTTACCATGATATCATTACGTACAGCTTCCAGAATGAAATTTTTGATATCATCTTGAGTAATATATTCCGATGCTTCGGGAATCAATATATTATCCAATAACCGCAAATACGTTTTGAAATCTACTTTACCTTGGGAATAGGTTAAAATAGTCATATTATTTCCCTTCCGGATTGCTTGCTGTAAAATATCTTCATACTTTTCTTTATAAAAATCAGGATCTTGGGACCATTCTAACAGTTTATTTAAAGCTTTGGAGTACCATACTAAACTTTTTTCATCAATCAATTTTTTAAAAGCTTGATCAAATTCATTCAAACTAGATTGCATATATTGTTTTTTAAGAGTAGAAATGATATTATCTCTTATTTTATCAAGTGGTTCCACATCTATTTTATTAATATCCGTTATATTTACAATATAATAAGCATTATCTGTATCTAAAACTCGTACATCTCCCACCTTCAGATTATAAATTATGTTATAAAGAGGATTAGTGATACTTTGTTTCCAGGTAAGGGGAGGCATATAGCCATCATTATGTGCAGATTCAGCCTGCTGGGAATATTGAAGAGCCAATTTGCCAAAATCCTTACCCTGTTCGATTTCTTTTTTTATTTCCATTGTTCTGATCACTAATAAATCAATTTGTTCATTTGAGGCATTTTCAGGTTTGAATAATACAATTTGTCTATAATTTACTTCTTTTCCCATGTTATTATACATTTTTTGAATGTACTCTTCCGTGATATATTTGTCTAAAAATTGAGTATGAAAATAACTGATGATTAATTCTTCATTAATCCTGCGATTGATATTTTTAATCAGTAATGTATCTTTATATAAACCTCTCTCAAAAAAATCAATTCTTTTTAATTGATCGGTTATCATAACATCCAGAGCATTATTATAAGCTTCTGATATATCAGGATACATTTTATGATAGAGATTACCATACACATATTTTTTTAATTCGGAAAAACTGATATGATAATCATTATTAATTGTTGCGACTGTGTTTTGATCTTGGTGTGATTGATTTGCACATCCTATAATTATTAAAATAAGTAAAATACATAATAAAAAAGATACGTATTGATATAATTTCATGATTAACCTCAAAAATTAAAATATTATTCAAACACTCAGTTATCAATATAATAAAAACATTTTATTAAACAAAACCCCGATAATAAATTATCGGGGTTTTGTTTGAAATTAATATCTAAAAAATGATATTTTATAAAATTATTTCATTAATACCATTTTCTTAGATACTTTATAGCTGTCGACTGTGAGTGTGTAGATGTAAATGCCGCTGGAAAGTTTGGATCCATCAAATTTAACTTCATCACTCGTTGCGTTTTTGTATTCATTATCAATTAAAGTGGCAACTTCCTGGCCCTTAGCATTGTAAACTGTTAAGGTAACATTTCCGGCTTTAGGAATGGTATAGGTTATATACGTTTCAGGATTGAAGGGGTTGGGATAGTTTTGGCTCAACTTAATCTTTTCAGGAACAGTTACCAATCCGTCATCAATACCTAAAAGAGTTTCTCCATTATCTAAGGCATCCTGTATT
>CAZKMO010000038.1:0-24562 GCA_964554015.1 uncultured bacterium | reverse complement strand
CATATTGATGACGGAGTTGACGGTACAGGTGATGGGCTAGTAATAACCTGTACTGATACCAATGGTAATTCTGATAGTATAACCTTTAATTTAGTAGATTATAGTTTTTAAATTTAATAACATATTCACAAAAACCTGACCGGTTTCTCAGACTGGTCAGGTTTTTTTTATTTCTACAAACCGACAAAAATTCAGGATATTACTTCGGACGCTTCATTCCTTCGTAAAGATATAAAATAATTTTTGAGAATATAAATCGGTTAGAGGCAGTCCCTTACTGCCGGAAAACCATGTGCCCGGCATACCTGAAGTGACAAGCACATGGAATAAGCGCGGGACGCAAAAACAGGGAGATCAAAAAATCATAAAATTGTCAGTCTGAGTTCATCGAAGACTGACAATTTTAATAAAAACAAAATTTCTTAATGCAAAAATCCTCTGACAAGATGAATAATGGAGAGACTATAGTGAAACAGTATAATTTATTCCTCTCCCTGGGGGAGAGGATATAGGAGAGGCCACTCTCTCACTCAGCTTTGCGTACTGTTAACACCGGACAGGGAGCGGTGCGAACTACCCGTTCCGCATTGCTGCCCATAAGCAGATGGACCAACGCACCCGAACCCCGGGTAGCCATAACTATCAAATCCACTTCCCGCTCAGTTGCATATTGAATTATGGCTTTATACGGGGTCCCTTCCAGAACCACATAATCTGCTTTCCCCTTCGGCATTTCGGAACGTTGGGCAAGATTCTCTTTTATAGTATCCTCCAGTTGCGGATTGGCTTCCAGTAAGGGTACACTGCTGATATTGTAGTATAATTCATGTTCCTGCTGCATAACCGAGTGCAGAAAAGTACAATGAGCCTTAAAGATCTTGGCCAGACTTTTCCCTTGTTCAATTGCCAGCTGGGAAAAGTCAGAGAAGTCATCCGGGATGAGGATTTTTTTTAGGGAAAAATCCTGTATATCTTTATGCACGGTAACCACCGGAATGGGAGAATGGTGTACAACTTTCTCAGTTACACTTCCGGCCATCCATCGTTTTATTCCGGTACGACCGTGAGTTCCCATAACCATGAGATCATAACCATTATTCATGATATGATCCAGAATTGTATCCGCTTCTGAAATTCCTCTTTTCAAAACAGAATTGATCTCTATCCCTCGTTTTTCCCCTCCCTCACAATAATGTTTCAATTGTTCGCTATGTTTTTTCTCTATTCCCAGAATCAATTTCTCATAGGAATCCAGATGTTCCTTTTCCTTAATATCCGCTTTAAAGATTACCATTACATGCAATAAGGTAACCCGGGCACAAAATTGTTCGGCCAGAAATAAAGCATATTCTGTAGCTTTATCGGAGAATTCACTGAAATCCACTGGAACTAGTATGTGCTTAAATTTCATTGTATTTTCTCCTTTATTAATAAAGTAACTATATTAGTATCGCCTACATTATAAAATCCCTAAACCTGTAATAAATGACTGAACTCTCTTATCTAACATAGGTAAACAATGATAAACAAACAAGCAAACATTATGTTAAGAATATTAATGTTTTTAATAAAAAATTTTTAGGGAAATAACCAGAGAAAAATCTATTGTATATGACAGGTAAATTTCAATACCTGATTCTTTACCCCGCTACATCAAAATCCTATGTCTTTGATAACTCTTCTGAGTTCCTTAGCTGAATTTTGAAATTGTAGTTTTTCTTGTTCATTCATTTTTATTTGTATAATTTTAGAAATCCCGTTACGGTTTATCAGTACAGGAACACTGAGACAAACATCCTCAATATCATAATAGTCATTCAGTAAGGTAGAAACAGTCAATATTCTATTTTCATCTCTGAGTATACTCCCCACAATACGAACCAGGGCCAGACTTATGGCAAAATTGGTTGCTCCCTTTTTATTAATAATCTCATAGGCTGCATTTTTCACCTGTTTAAATAAGTGATCGCGTTCTTCCCCTGTACAGCCCCGGCCGCAGATAGGACAATAATCCTCCAAAAGAACACCACCGATATGTACCCTACTCCAGATGGGTACTTCACTGTCTCCGTGTTCACCTAAAATATAAGCGTGGACATTGCGGGGATCCACCCCACAGTGACTGCCCAGTTGATAGCGAAACCTAGCCGTATCCAGAACAGTTCCGGAACCCAAAACCCGGTTCATGGGAAAATTGGAAAGTTTCAAGGTAACATAGGTCAACACATCAACCGGGTTGGTAACGATCAGCAGAATGCGGGGATTATATTTAACCATATCCGGAATAAGGGATTTGAAAATTTCCGCATTTCTTTTAACCAGATCAATACGGGTTTCCCCTGGTTTCTGGTTAGCTCCTGCGGTTATGACCACAATATCAGCATCTTCGCAATAAGTCAGATCTCCGGACTGTACACTGCAGGGAGGCACAAAGGAAAGTCCGTGATTTAAATCCAGCACCTGCCCTGCAGCCAGCTCTTTGTTAATATCAACTAATACAATCTTGGAAGCCAAACCACTGATCATCAAATTAAAGGCAAAGGTTGCCCCCACCTGCCCTGCTCCCACTATGACCACTTTTCTGCTTTTTTCTGCTGAATCGTACTTTCTGGTTTTCAATATGCTCTCAGGATCCTTTTGAAACAGATCCTGGCAATGCTGGGAACAAAAGAAGTAGGTTTTTCCCTTATAATCAGTATGATATCGGGTTTTATCCTTATCAATACCCATACCACAGACCGGATCCTCAGTCATAATTCTTGCCTCCTTAGATAATAAGAGTAACTGTTTTTAAATCAGCTACTAGTCAATATATTCATCCTTTGAATATTAGCTCCTTCTATTCCGGAATCTTCACAAAAGCATGATACTTTTGAGCAGCCCTTTGCATATAAAATATCACCACATCACTCGCTTTGAATGATTCCAAAACTTTTTTATAATCAGAAAGATTGGTAATTTGATGATCTTCGATTTTGGTTATCAGGTCTCCGGGCTGAATACCTGCATCAGCAGCATTGCTGTAGGGTTTGACATCCGTAACAATAACCCCCTTCATCTTATCATAGGCATTATGATTCAGGCGAGAGCGAATTTCATCAGTAAGATTTTCTACTTGCAATCCCAATTTGGAAACTTTGCTCTCTTCTTGGGAGGAAGATACTTTTTCACCTTCCCGCTCTCCCAGGGTCACCCGAATTTGTTTTTGCTTTCCATCTCGGAGAACTGTGATAGAAACTTCATCTCCGGGTGATTTCATAGCAATAATACTCTGGACCTCATTGGATTGATCAATAGATTTTCCTTCAACTTTTAATATAATATCCAGAGATTTTAGACCTGCTTTCTGAGCAGGACTGTCATCCATAACCTGTTCGATTAAAACCCCCTGGGGTCTTTCCATATTATACCGTTCAGCAATTTCCTCGGTGACCGGTCTCATACCAATTCCTAACCAGGCCCGTACCACATGGCCTTTTTTAATCAGGTCTTGCATAATTCGTTTTGCCAGGTTAATAGGTACAGCAAATCCATATCCCTGATATCCGCCGGTCTGAGAAGCAATAGCAGTATTCACCCCGATAACTTCAGCTTTCAGATTTACCAGGGCACCACCGCTGTTACCCGGATTGATGGCTGCATCGGTCTGAATAAAATTTTCTACAGCATAGCTTCCGGATTCTCCGGCATTAGGATCTCTGATTATTCCGATGGATCGGCCTTTAGCACTCACAATACCGGCAGTGACCGTAGAGGTCAAATATAAGGGATTTCCGAATGCCAGAACCCATTCTCCCACCCGGATTTTATCCGAATCTCCCAGCCTGGCTACTGGTAGGTCATCGGCTTTAATTTTGATCACTGCAATCTCAGTCAAAGGATCGGAACCAACTAATTCAGCTTTAAATTCTCTTTTATCATAAAGAGTTACCGTTATATCATCCGCATTTCGAATGACGTGATGATTGGTTAAAATATACCCTTGATCACTTACAATAATGCCTGATCCCAAGCCCTGTAAACGCTGAGTTTGAGGCTCATTAAAATCAAACTCCCTTCCAAAAAAATCCCGAAGCAGGGGAGCAAAGGGAGTGATTTGTGATTTACTTTCCACTATTTTCGAGGTGGCAATACTTACCACAGTAGGCATTATTTCTTCTGATACTTTAACAAAGGCATCCGATTGTTCATGACTTCCCTGCAGTGATTCCGGCACCGTGGCATCGGATCCCAAAATTAAAGATTTTTTCTCGGAACTGAGAACTTTGGGGGTCCATTCCAGCTGAGAAGTAAGTATTATTCCTATAAACACTCCCAGCACTATGAACCCTATAACTGACCATATTTTAATTTTTTTTGATAACATATTAAATTCTCCTTTATTATCCATACTTAGATTGTATTTTTCTTGAAAAATATTATTTTATTTATCGCCTCCTTATGGTTTGCAGAATTTACTCCGATATTAATCACGATACTGAGACCCAATTCTGTCTGTTTTTTATAAATTGTATTTACTATCATTTTTTGCTCACTAACCTCTTAAATTCATCTTCATCTATAATTATAACTTTCTTTTTCTTAGCTTGTTCCAGTTTGGACCCAGGATTTGCTCCTTCTACCAGGTAATCTGTTTTTTTACTCACCGAGGAACTAACCCGGCCACCTAACTCTTCCACTGTTTTTTGAGCCTCTCCGCGGGTTAAACTTCTCAATGCTCCGGTGAAAACAAAAGTCTTACCTTCTAATACCTGTGGTTTTTTCTTTTTCTGTACAGTTTGCACCCGGACTCCTGTCTTATTCAGTCTTTGCAGAATATCCCTATTTTTTTCTTCCTGAAAAAAACCATAAACACTTTGGGCAATTTCCGGTCCTATTTCATTTATTGTTTCTAAATCAGAAACTTCCGCTTTCATCAATTCATCCAGGCTGCCGAAACTACGGGCTAATACCCGGGCAATGTGCCGGCCTACATGCCGGATTCCCAGGGCATAGATAAACCGGTCTAGGAGAGGATTCCGGGTACTCTGAAGGGCCCGGTATAATTTTTCCGCTGATTTTTCTGCGAAACCCTCTAATCCTTTTAAATCATCAATGTGCAAATGATATAAATCAGAAATATCATTCACCAGATTCCGATTAACCAGCTGCCTGACATTCTTTTCTCCCAGGGTTTCAATATCCAAAGCCTCCTTGGAAGCATAGTGAATGAGACTGCCTATTAACTGGGCCGGGCAGGATAAACCGGCCTGGCAAAACACATAAGCCCCCTCCCGCACCACTTCACTACCGCATACCGGACAGTGATTCGGCAGGGTAAATTTTGGCCCCCGCTTTTTATGCGGTTGGGGAAGACGTTCTGCAACCTCCGGAATAACATCTCCAGCTCGTATAATCCGTACCTTATCTCCCGGGCGTACATCTTTTTTCTTTACTTCATCTTCATTATGCAGGGTTGCTCGGCTGACCGTAACTCCTCCTACATTAACCGGATCCAGCAGGGCCACCGGAGTCAGCATTCCAGTACGTCCCACCTGAACCACAATCTCCTTTAAAATGGTAATCTCTTTTTGAGGAGGAAATTTCCAGGCCAGCGCCCATCTGGGACTGCGCTCCCTGGTTCCCAGTTTTTCCCTGAGATGGAGAGAATCTAACTTAATTACAATTCCGTCGATCTCATATTCCAGATCATCCCGTTTCTCAGCCAGTAATTCCCTGAATCTTTTTATATCCTCCCATCCTCGGCATCTGCTTATCGTAGGATGGACTTTAAATCCCCATTCCGGGAAAACTTTTAAAATCTCCCAATGGGAAGAAAACCCATTAGCACTCATATACAAAATATCGTAAAAAAAGACAGTCAGAGGTTTATCAGCTACCTTTTTTGAATCAAGCTGTCTGACAATACCGGCTGCTGCATTACGGGGATTGGCAAATGGATTCTCTCCCTGCTCTATTCTCTGTTTATTCAGTTTTTGAAATCCTTCCCGGGACATCATCACTTCACCCCTTACAGCTAAAAAGGCGGGGGGAGCTGCCTTTTTCCGCAATTTCAAGGGCACTGAACCGATGGTTTTCAGATTCTCAGAGATATCTTCTCCGGTTCTGCCGTTTCCCCGGGTGGCTCCATACTGAAATTGCCCCTCTCTGTATACAACCTCAACCGATAAACCATCCAGTTTGGGTTCAGCTACATAGAGAGGATTCTTCTCTCCGATATTCCGATCTACAAAATCCAGAAATGACTGTATTTCCTTTTCCTGCAAGGCTGAATTTAAACTAAGCAGGGGACTGGTATGGTCCACTTTTGTCAAAGCATCTACCGGTTCAGTGCCTACGCGACGAGTGGGAGAATCATCGGTCTGCAGATCCGGATAAGCCTCTTCCAAATTCTGAAGTCGTCGAAACAGGATATCGTATTGTTCATCTGAAATTTCCGGCTGGTTTTTTACATAGTAACGATAATTATGGTGCTCAAGAGCTTCTCTGAGTTCATCTATTTGTTGACGAGCTTGTTTTTTATCAAGTTGGGAAATTGCTTTAAAATTGGTAGATGCATTCTTTAAATATGGATTTTTTTTACTCATTTTTGCTTCTTCAAATTTTATTATGTTTTATTATTTTCTGCAGATCATTCCAGGATCGGGTATTCAGAACATCTTCCGGTTCCAGCCAGGCGCGCCGGGCCTGGTATACACCAAATCGCATATTATCCAAACCGGAGATAGTGTGAGCATCGGTAGAAATGGCGATTTTTATCCCCATATCTTTAGCCAGGCGGGCATGAATATCGGAAAGATCCAAACGTTCCGGATCAGCATTTATTTCGAAAAAACAACCGTTTTCCTTAGCTTCTTTCATAATCTCCTCCAGATCAATATCATACGCTTCCCTTTTCCCGATCAATCTGCCGGTGGGATGGGCCATAATATGAAAATAGGGATTCTCCATGGCCCGCAACACTCTTTTGGTCTGTTCTTTTCTGGATAATTTGGAATTATAATGGACTGAGCAGATAACCAGATCCAGTTCTTTAAGCACCTCATTGGGAAGATCCAGTGATCCATCCTTTAATATGTCGACTTCAGAAGATTTTAAAACACGAAAATCTTTCCATTGTTCATTCAATTCATCAATTTCCTCAAGCTGCTCTCTTAAGCGCTTCTCATCCAATCCGTGAGCTACTGTCACTCGTTTGGAATGATCGGTAACCGCCAGATATTCATACCCTTGGCTGCGGGCTGCTACTGCCATCTCCTTTAGGGAATTTTTCCCATCGGAAGCAGTAGTATGGGATTGCAGGTCACCTTTAATATCCTTTACCGTAATCAGATGGGGCAGGGCATTATCTAAACTGGCTTCAATCTCACCCCGATCTTCCCGGAGCTCCGGAGGTATAAAATTCAATCCCACTTTATTAAAAACCTCTTCCTCTGTTTTGCCAGCCACTCTATGCTCATTTTTGAATACCCCATACTCATTAACCTTCAAATTCTTTTGGGCCGCCATTTTCCGAACCTTTATGTTATGGGCTTTGGATCCGGTAAAATAGTAAAGGGCAGCCCCATAGCTGTCCTGCGCAACTGCCCGTAAATCCACCTGTAATCCATTTTTCAGGATTACGGTAGATCGGGTTTTCCCCCGGGAAATTACACGATCCACGTCTTCATAGGAGATAAAATGCTCCATTAGCTTGTCCCTGATCTCCGGCTGACAGGTAACCAGGATATCCATATCCCCTACTGTTTCCTGGCGTCTTCGATAGCTGCCGGCTGCTTCTACTTCTTTCACTCCCTTAAACTGTTTTAAATAATCCAAAAGAGGGCCGGTGATTTCTTCAGCATGTACCAGTTTAAATCGCTTTTTTTCTCCCCTTTCTTTCCAACGCTGAATTTCCTGCAGAATTTTTTCCTCAGTTTTTTGGCCCAGACCCTCCAGTTTCTGCAGTTTTCCCTGCCGGGCCGCCTTTTCCAGAGCATCTATACTTTCAATCCCCAATCTCTTATAAATAATTTTAACCCGTTTGGGTCCCAGGTCCGACAGTTTCATCATATCACTCAATTCAGGGGGAATTTCCTTTTCCAGTTCATTCAGCTTCCTCAGGGATCCTCTTCTGACAATTTCATCTATTTTCAAAGCCAATTCTTTACCAATACCGGGCAGCCGGGTAAGGTCCTCCCCCTCGGCAATCATATCCGTTACCTTCCGGGAAAGATTGAGAATGGTCTGAGCAGCTCTCCGGTAGGCGCGGATACGAAAAGGATTTTCATCCTGGATATCCAATAAGTCTGCTAACTTATTGAAAATGTCCGCAATGTCTTGATTAATTACAGGCATATTTTATCTTTTTTCTTTTATTAATAGCACCGAACAAAACTAACGATACGATAATGGAGAATGGAAGGTTGGAATATTGGAATAATGGAATAATGGGGTAGAAATCTTATACTATTCCATCATTCCATCATTCCAGCATTCTACTATTCCAAGATTTTCAGATGCTTTTCTTAACCTTAACCTCAACCTGTTTTATCCTTTATCTTTTTTCTTTTGTCTTTTTTCTTTTGTTCCTTCGCTATCCCTCAGGACATGCTTTTTTCTTAATTTTTTAATTTCTTTAAACTTTTCTCAACCTCAGAAAAAGTAACCGGAACAGCTCCCTGGGTAGTGATTTCTTCGATCGCTTTACGAGAATCTTCCGGCTTCACTCCTTTAATAGCATCCCTTAACACATACACCTCAAATCCCTCCTTTAAGGCATCCAGGCAGGTTGCACGCACGCAGTAATCGGTTGCTATTCCGCCAATATAAAAAGTACTTATATCACGATCCTTAAGCAGATCCGGAAATCGTTTCCCTGCTTTACTTCTGGCATCAAAAGCAGAATATCCATCATAGCGGGGATCCATCCCCTTGGATAGAATTTCTGCCTTATCCGGAATAAACACATCCGGATGAAATTCTGCCCCTGGAGTATTCTGGATACAATGGGAAGGCCAAGGACCACCTCCCTGTTTGAAATGCACGGTTTCTTCCGGATGCCAGTCTCGGGTAAAGTAAACCGGTAAATTCAAATTGGAAAAGAAACGGGTATATTGATTCACTGCCGGGATAATCTTATCTCCCTCTGGAACTCCCAAGGCACCACCGGGAAGAAAATCATTCTGCATATCAACCATAATCAGGGCTATATATGATATCATAATATTTCTCCTTATCTTTTATTATTTATTATAAAACCACCATATAGCTGAGAGAGTTCCTTTACTGTTTCCATAAATTTATATCCTTAATTTATTTTGAGGATGTTGGATGGCTAAAAAATGAATCCAGAATCAACAAGGGTGAAAGAGTCCTGATTCTTTTATCATCGCCTACGACCAATAAAGTTCCTCTTGTTCATTCATCCCTTCCTCTCGGGCAATTTCCATACTCAGCTCAATTATTACTAACAATATAGTGGGATTAACTTTTTGGTTTTCTTTGCCTATTTCACTTAACTGCCGGGATACCTGTCCCTAAAAAACTTGGATGGAGAAAAAGTACTTTTAGATTTCGTTTTTGGCATGCGTATACCTTTTTGATAATTTCTGAAAAAATCAGCCTTATTTTTTCCCGTAACGACCCACTAATTCAGAATGTTCCATAATATGAGCATTCATAGCCTTAAGCAATGATTCCTTATCCATTCCTTCTTCAAGATTCAAGCTGGAATCCAAGGCATACAAGCGAAAAAAATAGCGGTGTACTCCATAGGGAGGACAAGGCCCTCCATAATCAAGTTTATTAAAATCATTCCTGCCCTGAGTTCCGGGCACACTGTTTTCCTGAATGTGGTCGATAATGGGAATGTCATAGACTATCCAGTGTATCCAGTTTCCGGGGGGCGCATCCGGATCTTCCACAATCAAGGTCAGACTTTTAGCTTTCTCGGGAATCTCTTCAATTATCAGAGGTGGATTAATATCCATACCCTGACAAGTATATTTTTCCGGAATCAAACCCTTGGATTCAAATGCCGGACTGCTTACTTTCATATTACACCTCCCTAATCTTTTATCTTTTTAACATTAATAAATACTCCTGCATCCCATTATTAATAGCACCAAACAAAACTAACTATACGATAATGGAAATGGAAGGTTGAAATAATGGAATAATGGAATAGAAATCTTATACTATTCCAACATTCCACTATTCCAGGATTTTCAGATGCTTTTCTTAATCTCAACCTTAACCTGTTTTATCCTTTATCTTTTTTCTTTTATCTTTTATCTTTTGTCTTTTTTAAGGGACTCTATCACCTCTCGTTTAATCCTTCCTAATTCTGAAGTAAGGGACACATGGTAAAGATGAGGATTAATGATACGTTTTACTCCTGCATCCAATTGCTGGATATCAGCATCTCTAATTTTTCGTATTTCTTCAATAGAGGGAAAATTATAGATTTTTTTACCCTCTTTTACTATGGGGATCAGGAGAGATTCGATTTTTGAAATATCTTTTTTGGGCAGAGTACGTCTTTTTTCAGAAAGAAAAGGATGCTGGAGTTCAATAGATTCCGCTTGAGACGGATCTTCCTCCGCCTGGCTGATAAGATCAGCCGTGGCCTTCCCTCTTTTATCATAAAGTCGCCACAGTTTTTTTCTCCCCGGATTGGGAACTTTTTCCCCTGATTCCGAGATTTTCAGTGCCGGTTTCCAGGATCCATTGTCTTTTACTGCCGTCAACTTATACACCCCATTTAAAGCAGGATGACCGGCTGAAGTAATTAAGCGGGTACCTACTCCAAAAATTAATCGTTTAATCAATTGATCAGGATCCAGTCCATTCTGCATTCCATCTACCTTAATTTGCTGAAGTATCTGCCAAATATTCAATTCATCCAGCTCATTGGACAACACAATTATTACCTCTGTAAATCCCGCCTTATCCAACATTTTCGCCGCTTGTACGGCCAGATAAGCTAAATCTCCGGAATCCAGTCTGATGCCCAGAGGCTGATGCCCTTTTTTCTTTAATTTTTCAAAAATGCGGATAGCATGAGGGAGCCCACTCTTCAAAGTATCAATAGTATCAACCAGTAAAATGCAATCATCAGGAAATACATCTGCAAACGCCTGGAAAGCTTCTTCTTCGCTATATCCCAAGCTTAAGAATAGCTGCACCATACTATGGGCGTGGGTTCCTTTGGGGGGGAATCCCAGATTGTAGGATATGCCGGTATTGGAAGTATAATCAGCGCCGCCAATCAAGGCAGCCCGGGCTCCGGCATTGGCGCCCCGATCCTGTCCCCGTCGTGCCCCGAACTCAATGAACAACTGATTATTTCCCGCTAACCGGATCCGGGAAGCTTTAGTGGCAATTAATATTTGATAGTTCAGCTGATTCAACAAAGCAGTTTCCAAAATCTGGGCCGGTCCCAAAGGCCCCCGAATCACGGTCAAAGGCTCATGAGGATGTATGACTCTGCCCTCAGGTATGGCTTGCAGAGAGAGGGAATCATAGGAACCATACGCTTTTAACCAATCCAGAAAATCTTTATGAAATAGTGGTTTATGGGAACTACCGGTATGTGCTTTCAGATTATCATAATCCTGCTGGGTAAAACGGACCTTCTGCATCCAGTCCACCAGCCACTCCAGACCGGCATTAATACAATACCCTGCCTTATGCTGACCATAATCAGGATAACTTCTGAAATAATGATCAAACAGAACTTCTGTTTCCTGCATTCCCATACGAAAATAAACTTGAGCCATGGTGAGTTCATATTGATCAGTAAATAGAAATCCTTCTGAAATATTTTGCCTTTTTACTTTCAATTCTGTTCTTCCTAATTATTAAAAAATTATTACCTTAATCGAGGGTTTCTTGGTTGTTTGTAGGTAATTATGTATTCTAAAAAAATATACTAAAAAAGGTATATTCCCTAGGCAGATTTTAGGATTCTACCCTCAAAAAATCTAATTCTGAACCGTGTTTTAGGATGATTTAAAACATTTTTCCCCCATATCTTAAAGAGTGCTGTGTTAGGTATAATGCAGAAAATTTATTTTTGACAAAGGTGGTTAGAATTAACCGCCTTTGTTTGACTTGGTTATATCAATTGCTAGAATTAATAAGGCAAAAGAGCCCAGAATTGCCGGAATAATATAAACACCCTGATACATAATCCCCTTAAGCCAAAAACCAAAGACCGGCGGTCCTAACCAAGCCCCTATCCAGCCCATAATTACTTTTGATAAAAATGAGGTAAAGCCTGCCCTTACATAAAACTTAAACACATAGTGTAAAAGAAACGAAACTACTACACTTATAATCAATAAAACCAGAAAACTCATAAAATTCATTCCAATCATAATTGCCCTCCTTTCCCTCTCTTTTTATACCAAATTAACACAGCACTCTTTAAATTTGAAGTTTATGTATCTTTAAAAAAATAAATGTCTCTTAAAATATATGCAAAAGCTACTTTATAATTCTTCCCTTCATCCTCACCAGCGCCAAGCAGCTGAAAATAATAGTGAAAATGGCTAGATAAATCAGGTTGAAAGCCACATTGGATTCTATAACGCCGATACAGAAAAAGCGGGTCAACTCCACCAGATGGTAAAGCGGAAAAATAAAAGTGAAAATTCTAGCCCAATCCGGGATACCGGACACAGGGAAAAAGGTTCCCGAAAAAAGAAACATGGGAGTAATAAACAGAAAGATAGGTAAGTTAAACATATCCATGCTGGGAATGAGACCGGTAAAGAACATCCCGATAGAAGCAAAAGCCAGTCCGCCCAAAAAGGCCAGGGGAATGCACACTAGCGCCAGGGGAAATCCGGCAAATCCCAGGGGAATGAGTACAGCCAACATTATGGTAACCGCACCCACTGCCTTGGATGCAGCCCAGATGATCTCAGCTACGATTATTTCCTCCAGAGATAGAGGGGTAGCCAGAATTCCGTCAAAGGTTTTCTGATAATACATCCGCACAAAGGAGGAATAAGTAGTTTCAAAAAATGAATTCCACATACAGGCGGTAGCCACCAGAGCCGGGGCTATAAAATGAGTATATTTCAGTTTCAGGCCCGCATATTCCACTCCACCAATGAGTCCGGAAAAGCCCAGACCAAAAGCCAGGATGTAAAACCCGGGTTCAAGCAGTGGCACTAAAAAACTTACCTTCCAGATACGCCGGTAGGTAGTAAAATTCCTGAACCAGACATGACGGAAACGAAGAGATATGGAAGACAGTTTCATTCCGTTCATTCCCGCAGCTCCCTTCCGGTTAAGCGCAAAAATACATCCTCTAAATTACCTGCCCGATACAAACAGGCATCCATACAGAATTTTTCCCGGAACTGCTTATTCAATTTTTCCTGGTTTTTTGTATAAATGATAATTCTCTCCTCCAATTCATCGTACTTCATATCACTCTGCCGAACAAATTTTCTCAACTCCTGGTCAGGGCCTTCGATTTCCACCACATTCTCTGCAGCATGTTGAATGATTAAATCACGGGGATGCCCCTCAGTTATGATTTTACCGTGATCCATAATCATCAACCGATTACAGAGATAGGCTGCTTCATCCATATAATGGGTAGTCAAAAGCAGAGTCAGTCCCTGTTTTTTCAGGGCAATAAGACGCTCCCAGACCTGATGCCTGGATTGAGGATCCAGACCAGTGGTGGGTTCATCCAGAACCAGCAGTTCCGGTTCAGCCATTAGAGTACGGGCCAGCTGCAGCCGTCTGGCCAGGCCTCCGGAAAGCTCCGATACCTGCGCCCGGCGCTTATTATGCAAGGCAAAAAAAGTCAGCATCTCTTCCACCCGCTGTCTGGCCCGGTTTTTATCCATATCAAAATAGTGAGTGTAAATCCTGAGATTCTGTTCCACGGTTAGATCCGGATCCAGGGTATTGTTCTGCTGACACACTCCTAATCGGGAACGGATTTCCCGCCAGTCTGTTTCTATATTCAATCCAAAAACCTTCATTTCTCCACTGGTAAGGGGAGAAAAACCATAAATCATACTAATGGCCGTAGTCTTGCCTGCTCCGTTAGGACCAAGCAATCCAAACAGCTCCCCTCTTTTAACCTGGAATGAAATGGAATCCACTGCCGTGAATTGACCAAAACGTTTGACCAGATTTTGAGCATTGATAACATCCATTTATTTTTTCATTCTCCAATTCTATTAGATTAATGAAATCCTCATCACCTTATATGTAATCTTTAAATGTATTGTTCACACCCGAGTACACCCAATACCCTGTCTATATCTGCAAGCACCCGGCCTAATTGCTTCCTGCTTCCGGATGATAAACCGGCGGTCTTATCCACATGCACAGCCCGCAGAATAGAATCGGTTACTCCATCAAAAGCACCAGCATAATCCAAATTATCATTCATGCCCTTCTCAAAAGTCTGCCTCATTTCTGCAGCCAGATTTTTTCCAGCCTCCTTTGAATTTTTATTCCGGCCTTCCAGCAGTATCTTTACCAAATGCCGTACCCGGTCCAGATGTCCAGCTCTCAATTCCACAGCGGAGAGCCGCAGGTCTAATTTATTCCCATAAGGACCGTATAGGAGGAAAAAACGGAGATGAAAAGGTTCAAAGCCCAGATCCAGCAAATCATCCACATAGGTTACATTTCCCTTGGATTTGGACATCTTCTCACCTTTGACGATCAATTCTCCCCCATGCAGCCACCAGGGACAGAACTTCTTACCGGAAGCGCCTTCCATGATAGCCAGAGTATAGTCATGATGGCGGTAGAGATTGTCCCTTCCGCCGGTATGAATATCTATCTCAAATCCCAGGTGTTTTTTTATGATGGCCGCATCCTGAATATTCCAAGCCGGACGGCCCTGACCGAGCTCTGTATCCCACCAGACCTCTCCTTTCTTTTTACTCCGTTTGTGCCAGAGAATAAAATCCCCCCGGTTCCATCTTTGTCCCGGATAGGTGTCCTTGCGGAAATGTATCTTTCTTTTCGGCCAGCGGCTCATATCCAAACCATAAATGCGACCAAATCCTGGGTAGGTCAAAGGATCAAAGAAAACCTCTCCCTGATGCCAATAAGCATGACCATTAT
Source organism: uncultured bacterium (assembly GCA_964554015.1). Lineage (GTDB taxonomy): Bacteria > Zhuqueibacterota > QNDG01 > QNDG01 > CAYUAG01 > CAYUAG01. The sequence goes on along the minus strand of CAZKMO010000038.1, from coordinate 9,469 downwards.
CAATAAGACGCTTGATCAAATCCACGGCTGAATCCACACCGGAAGTTGCCCGTGGTATCTGGTCAGGTAGCTTAATCTTAAGCAGGTTACATTCTTGGAAAAAAATCTTTTCCACCGGACCACGCTGAGCTTCCAGACTGACGCCCTTACCTCTGGCTTCTTCAATGGCTTTATCTTCCACATCCGTAAAGATTATCACTCGCTCCACTTTAAGGCTCTGATACTCCAAATACTTCTGCAGTACATCCTCATATAAAAAGGTACGAAAGTTACCCAGATGCTGTTTACGATACACACTGGGGCCGCAGGTAAAAAGTTTAACCCGCCCCGGTTCCCGAGATTTGAATTGTTCTTTTCGGTTAGTAAGGGTATTATACAGCTTGAAAGCCATCATGATTTATTCTCCGATTATTTGATAATCCTGTCCGATTTCTCTAAAATACCTCTCTGTCCTCACCGCCTTTTCCCAAATTACTCCCCTTAATAATACTGCTATTTTTTCATTTTCCAGCTTATTATCCCCCCTTTTTTTTAACATTCTTCCTCTTTTATATACCTCAAATCTGGATTAATCTTAGGCTGTCTGATTATTTTTTCCCATAATAATGAATACTTTGCCCCTTAAAAGATTCCGCAGCTTCCATCAATGTTTCTGACAGAGTCGGATGGGGGTGAATGCAATGAGCCAGATCTTCCGCCCTAGCACCCATTTCAACAGCCAGAACTCCTTCGGCTATCAATTCCCCGGCTTGGTACCCGGCGATACCCACTCCCAGAATCTGTCCGGTTTCCGGTTCCAGGATAAGTTTGGTTAATCCTTGCCTTTGATTCAGGGTTGCTGCTCGGCCCGAAGCAGTCCAGGGAAATTTTACAATGGTAATTTTAAGGTCCTCTTTTTTTGCCTGGGTTTCCGACAACCCGCACCAGGCAATTTCGGGGTGAGTGTACTCAACCGCTGGTATGGCTTTGGGATGGAAAACATCCTTAAAACCGGCTATAGCCCTGGCAGCAATTTGTCCTTCATGGGTTGCCTTATGGGCCAGAAGGGGCGGCCCTGTAATATCACCCACTGCAAATATAGCGGAATCTTTGGTTCTTCTCTGTGCATCCACCTGAACAAATCCCTTATCATCGATTTCAACCCGGGTGTGTTCCAGGCCCAATCCTTTTGTATTCGGCTTTCTCCCCACTGCCATCAGGACAATCTCATAAACTTTTTCTTCCTTCTCCCCCTTCTTTCCCTCTAACCTAACCTTTAATCCCTTTGTTTGTTCCTTTATTTCGGAGACTTGAGTATTCAACCTGATAGCTTTAAATTGATTTTTTGCTTCTCTCTGGTAAACTGAAACCAGGTCCCGATCCATACCCGGTAGCAATCCCTCCGTCATTTCCACCAGGGATACCTCGGTTCCCAGGGCGTTGAAAACAGTTCCCAGTTCAAGCCCAATATAGCCGCCCCCGATTACCAGCATAGTTTTGGGAATGGTTTTTAGGTTCAGAGCCTGGGTGGAATCCCAGATCCGGTCACTTTTCAGGTTAATATTCGGAATCGGAGCCGAGTAGGTTCCGGTTGCTAGAATAATGGAATCAAAAGATAATTCCTCCCCACCTTGTTGATGCTTGTCTATTTTGAGGGTATGGGAATTTTTAAAAACCCCTGTACCCCGGATATAAGTAATTTTTCTCTGCTTAGATAAAAAGCCTACTCCTTTAGTCAAATCCGCGACTACCTTATCTTTCCAGGACCTGATTGTATCCAGATCTATAGTAACATCAGAAAAAGACAGCCCCATCTCCTTGACATGATTAACTTCTGTGATCACCTGGGCAATATGCAAAAGTGCTTTGGTGGGAATGCATCCCCGGTATAAGCATACTCCCCCCGGATTGGGTTCGGGATCAATAAGAGTTACTTCCAGCCCCAGATCAGCGGCCTTAAAGGCAGCTCCGTAGCCACCGGGGCCGGCTCCCATCACAGCAACAGTCTTCTTATTTTTTTGCTCCTTCATTTCATTTCTCCTTCCCAAAAAGATCTTTGAGGATTTTCCAGGGATTCAATGCATTCCTGGTTTTCAATGTCAATAAGATTATTATCTTCTTTTTCATCTTGTTTGTTTATAATTTATTCCAGTCAGTGTTAATGGTTATTTTACATAAATAATTGCTTAAATTCCTGAGGTGATATAAAATTTCCGGACATCATCTGTTGCCTAATTTGAAACAACTCTTTACCCCCTCCTATCGTAGCTGCAGCACTTAATTTTTCCCCTTTGAAAAATCCGGCCAGAAAACTTCCTTTATCCACATCGCCCAGGTATTCAATACTATCAGCATCACCGGGATATCCAATATACTTCATGTGGAAATCGTACTGCATTGTCCAGAAAAAAGGTATCTCTCTGTACGATTCTGGATTGCCCAACATTGCCCGGGCTGCATGCTGCCCCTGACTCTCTGCCACTGCCCAGTGTTCGATTCTGGTTGTTTTATCGGTTTTCATCCGGGGGAACAACGCAATATCTCCGGCAGCAAAAACACCCTTTTCCTTAGTTTCCATTCTCTCATTAACAGGAACTGAACCATTTTCACTCAGCTTGGAATTCTTGAGATACGCAATTTCAGGATCAATACCGATTCCCACAATGACCATATCCACCGGGATACGGCTTCCATCGGAAAGCATAACTTCCTTAACAGAATCATTACCCTGGAAGGATTCAACCTGACAGCCGAAATGAAATTGTACTCCTTTTTCTTCATGCAATGTATGAAGCCGTTTGCCGATCCGTTTTCCCAAAACATTTTCCAGGGGAACAGTTTCCGGTGCTGCTACCTGGACTTGCAGATTTCTTCCCCTAAGAGAAGAAGCTGTTTCCATGCCGATAAAACCGGCTCCTGCCACCAGAACCCGGTGAGTTCCATTTTCAACGGCAGCGATAATATTCTTGGCATCCTGAAAACTGCGCAAGGTAAAAATGTTCTTAAGATTAGCCCCGGGTACAGTTAATTTTCTGGGGGTTCCTCCGGTGGCCAAAAGACATAGATCATAGTGTAGTGATTTCCCCTTATCTGTGACCGCAACTTTGTCTCGGGGATTGAATTCAGTAATCAAATGCCCTTTGAGAACTTCAATTTTATGGTCAGCGTAAAATTTCTCTGATCGCAGAGGAAGCCAGCTGGGTTTAGCCTTTCCGGCCAGAAATGACTTGGAGAGATTGGGCCTGTCGTAAGGTAAATCTTGTTCAGCAGTCACCATTTGGATCTGCCCGGCAAATCCCTCCCGGCGCAAGGTTTCAGCAGCCGCATTTCCGGCTGCTCCGGCACCCAATACTAAAACCGTGCGGGAATCCTTACCTTTGGATTTAGGAATAGCTGATTTTTCCTTTTTACCAATAAGCACCTCTCCCTTTTCAACTTTAAGTTGATATCGAGGCAAATCATCCAGAGCGGGAGGTGTGACCATTTTTCCATTTCGAATGTTGAACCGGGCAAAATGCCAGGGGCAGGTCACCTGATCTCCTTCCCAGAATCCTTCACTCAAGGGCCCGCCGTAGTGAGTACACTTATTACCGCAGGCTTGCACTTCTCCATTTCGTAAAATAAGCAGTATTTCCTCCCCCTCTACTTCAACTACCCGGGGAATTCCTTGCTTTAAATCTTTAACCTGAGCAATTCGTTTCCATTGAATGCTATTCATCTTATTTCATCCTTTCCAGCATGGCTTTCAGATCATCCTGAAAGTTTTGCAGATCCTCCTCATGATCAACTTCATCAGTCAAAATCTGCAATACCATGTCATTGGTTACTGGATCAGTGTCCTGGGTTTCTTTTAATAATTTATTATACACATCGATAGCACATTGCTCTCCCTGGATGTTCTGTTCAATTATTTTCATCACATAGGGATCATCTGGTGTGTCATAACCACAGTTGGTTTTTTTATACCATTCTTCCGGTTTCAACAAGGGAGTACCTTTAAGCTGTAAAATCCGTTCGGCTATCATATCCCCATGCCGCAATTCATCATTGGCATGTTCTACTAATTCAGTAATTAGAGCATCTTTCATGGGGCCTTCCACAACTTTTGCCCCGATCCAGTACTGATAATAGGCCAGCCATTCATCGGCAAAAGCCTTGTTTAAAAGTTCAATAATGTGATCGGCGTTCTTAACAATTGCTCTTCCTCTGGTTCCCATAATAATACTCCTTTTTGATTAAAATTATATTTACTCAATATGGGATACATTCCATTTTTACTTTTTTTCATTAATCTTTAAAATTTATTTTTCTTCTTTTATAAAATAGTACACAATAAAATTTACTATTCCTACTTTTCCGGCTTGGTGGAACTCGGTTTGGTTTCTTTCTCGGATTTTTTTATAAACTGCATATAGATGGCCAAAGCCAAAGCCACCATACCCACAATAAAAACTATCCAGGCAATCCATTGAAAACGATGTAACTTTATCTCCTTTTTCTCCAATTGCACTTCTTTTTCTTGCAAAGCTTTTTCTTTCTGCTTAATGCTGGAAACCACGGACATAATTTGTTTTTCCAGAGTATCAGCTTCCTGTTCGGTTTTTTTCTGCTTCTCAGGATTTACCTGCTGGGGGGAAACTTGTATGCTGTCCCTAGATTCCGTTAAGGTATCTGCAGAGTTAATTTGACCTTTCGTTTCCCCCATACAAAAAATCAAACAGAACATTATTAAAGTTATAACACTGATTTTTTTATAGTGTGATTTCATAATCGATACCTCCGATTTTCTTTTTTAATTATTGATTGATACATGCTGACAATGTAGTGCTTTCCCCCTTAGTCAGATATGTGACATTTTTATCCAAAAATTATTCATAATTTTGTTAATTAATATACTGTATATTATAAATATTAATTCTGGCAAAAAAATTCAATCAGGAATTTTCTGATAATTGACTTCAAAAACTCTGATATACGCAGGAGTACACAGGTATACCATAGAGAGTATAAGGATAAAGATTGTAAAAGGTTGAGTCTGAGGTTAAAATTAAGGATATACATCTATATATCCCTTACATAGAGGAATGATGGAATAATATAAATTTCGAACCCATCATTCCACTATTCCATCACTCCAATCTTCCTTTCTCCCTACTCTGCATCTCGCCACGAGTCTCGTATCTCTTTGATCCTCTGAAATCGAGTCTTTTGGAGATAAATTTTAAATTGACAATTAAAATATTACTAGCACCGAACAAAAAAATTATTTCTTAGAATCGAATTTTAACCGATATATGGTTTCAAAAGAATTAAATAAATCCAGATAATTTTCCAGTAGCCTGGTCATCAGGAATTGTTTCTTTACCGATTCCCTGGCTTTTTTACCAATTCTTTCCCTGAGTTTTTTATCCTTTAATAACATAACAATTCTTTCTGCCGCTTCTTTCACTGAGGACACCAGAAATCCATTTTCCCCATCCTGAATCTGCAATCGGATACCGCCGGCATTACCGCCGATCACCGAAGTTCCTTTCCACATCGCCTCCGCCACAGTCAAACCAAATCCTTCCCGCAGTGATTTCTGCAGGACAACCGCGGCCCGGCTTTGCAGAGCATTAACCAGGGCAGTGTCTTCTCGACTGATAATGATAATCCGCTCCTCCTGATGCTTCAGTAAAGACTGATAAACTTCCTCCCCCTCTGGATCATCAGTGGCAACATTTCCCAGCAGCACCAGGGTGGCGTCCGCTTCCTGACGCGCCAGCTTAAAGGCCCGGATAACTCCTAAGGGATCTTTCCAGCGGTCAAAGCGGGAAATCTGCACCACCAGGGGCAGATCAGTAGGAATATTATGGTGCTCTAGTCTCTCCTCAATTTCATTATCAGTCATTTGCTTGTTTTTTATGGAAAAGGGATTGATGGCCGGCATAAAAAACAATTGCGGTGGTGTAATGTTCTTTTTATAGGCATCGATACTCATGATCACTGCATCATACTGATTTATATAGGGAACCAGGTAATTCCATACTTCCTGATTCGGTTTGGACAAATCCAGATGACAGCGCCAAACCCAGGGTCCTGCCTTTTTATAATGCTGAATCATAAGCAGAGGCTGGGGATCGTGGATGATTACTATATCATGATCCAGATGGTTGCGCACCACATTTTCATATACAATGCCCTCATAAATATCTTTTTTTAATTCTGAGAGATTAATCCTTCCCCCCTGTAAGGCGTTATGCATTTTCTTGGTGATTCCAAAAAAGTCAGGAGATCCTTGAATAACCCGCCAACCAGTATTTATACCAACACTGTTCATGAGTAGAGTCAGGGAATCCAGTAATTCCGAGACTCCGCCCCCATAATAGGTGGAATTAACATTGGCTACATGGTAACCTCGCAGAGTTTCTGCTTTTTTATAAATGCGATCAACCACTTTAGCACCGACTAAAGGTTCAAAATCTTCCACAGCTATAAGTTTACATGGTTCCAAATAATACTCCTTTATTTAGAATGTACTAGGTTCATTTCTAACTCACGGGTAGAAATGTACAACAGTCTTTGCTTTTTTCAAAGTATAAAATAGAATTATAAAAAATTTTTATGGTTTTTCAAATTAATTTTTTATTTTTTGCAGCCAATATTTAAATAAATAATTAACCCCCAGCGGTGTAATGAGACAGGTGACGGCTGAAACCATAACCATAGCGGAAAAAACAGAGGGAGGCACAGCCCAGTCACCCGAGGAAAGACCGCGCTGCATGATAATCATGGCAATTTCTGCCCGGGGTACCATGCTGAGTCCCAGAAGAATTCCTCCCCGTTTTCCCACTGCAATCATTCCTGGAATTCCATTTGCAATTATTTTGCCCATCACCGCCGCCAGTACTAAAATCCATCCTAATCTTACACCATTGGCCAGAGATGCAGGATCAATGTTCAATCCAATACCGATAAAGAAAAAAGGGCTGAATAAATTATAAACGGAGTCAAAGGAAGCGTCGATTTTCACTGACTGGGGATCTCTGCTGAAGGCTAATCCAGCAAAAAACGCACCAATAGCCAGGGAAAAGCCCAGCAAGCCGGCCAGGGAAGCAATTATAAATCCAAATCCGACCGTTAAAAGCATCAAAGAGGGGGTGGAATGCAACTTGGTAAAATATTGAGTTATATGGCGTTCCATAAAGAGAGAAAATAAAAGACAAAGTCCTCCAAATATAACCAGTTTTATCAGAATAAATCCGGCTGATTTAGCTATAAGTCCGGTTAATTGATTTCCCTCCGTACCGCTTTTTAAAACCGGAATAACAGCAAATAAAATAGCCATGGCCACAATACCGGAAATATCATCCAGTTCGGCCACATCAGTTAACAATTCTCCGGTAGGAGTTTTCAAAGCTTTAGCTTCCTGCCAGACACCAACCGAAATTCCCACACTAGTGGCAGTCAAAGCAATTCCTACGAATAAACTGGGGATAAGGCTTAGATCAAACAGAGTGTAGGCCACAAAAAATCCGATTAAACCACTTATGAGAAAATCTGAAATCCAGTTTACAACCGCATGCCGAAACTGACTGATCAAGCCGGAAAGGTTGCTTTCCAGTCCAATGCGGAACAGCAACACAATTACTCCGATTTTGGCTAAAAAATCAAATACATCCAAATCTACCGGGGATAGGATCTGAAAAGAGGAATTTACAACCCTAAGGGAGAATCCCAAAATAAAAAACCCGATCATGGAGGGTACTCTAATTTTAGCTAAAAATGATCTGATTAAAATTGATATAACAATAATCAAACCAACCAGCAAAACTAATAGGGGGATATGTTCTGGTGCATTCATAATGTACTCTCTTTTTTTAAATTATTATTTAATTTTAACATCCTTAACCTAAAAAAATCCGCCTAAAAAATCAATAACACCTTTATCGATTATTTATTTACTTATGCTTCAAATTTGTCATAACTATCAATTTTACTATATCCAACCAAAGATTCCTGACCTCAATATTCCGGAATCCTGCCAGTTTCAGATTCTGAATTGTATTCCGGTTTATGTTGGCCCCGTAAATACATAACGGAACCGGATTTAAAATATCCATTAAAGGGCCTAAAACCGGTTTATGACTGCGTACATGTTCCAACATAACCACTTTCCCGTACGGTCTGCACACCCGCCGGATTTCTTTCAATCCCTGTACCGGATCCGGCACCGAACAGAATACACAGGAAGTCACTACGGTATCGAAACTGTTATCCGGAAATTGCATATTCTGAACGTCCATGACTCGCAACTGGATTTTTTGGTTTAGGGCAGCAGCCTTCTTCCCGGCTTCAGCAATCATGGGGGGCTGAAATCAATAGCCGTCACCTCAAGTCCTTCCGGATAATAGGCTAAATTTTTTCCCGTACCCACTCCCACTTCCAGTACTTTTCCGGACACTTCCTTCATCAATTCCTGACGCCATTTTGCCACCGAATATTCCATGGGTTTTTCCAGGAAATCATAGATCCGGGAAATACGGCTGTAGCGCTTCCTTATTTTTTTGCTATGTATGTCCACTATCAGTATTTGTCTTTTCCAAATTTATTACCTAAGACATCAGAGCTGTCCCCAAAGATATTGTATGGTCACCCTGAGTATAATCGAAGGGTGACCATACAGATATAAAAATAAATTCCGGCCTCAATCAATGAAAACATTTCTTTATAAACCGATTTATCTGAACAGCCCCGACCTCTCACTTCCAATCAGATGTTATTCCTCTTCCTTCTCTTTATACACCTCGTCCTTCATTGTGGACATCATTTTGGTCATTTTCTGCAAGTTCTCGGAAGTTCCTGACATCATTTCATGCATCTTATTCATTTGATCCTGGAAATCTTTATCAGCGGTCATCTCTTTGCTGTTCATCATTTTTTCCATATGCTGGGTCATGTTTTTCATTTGTTGAGCCATGGATTCCAGATTCATACTCATTCCCATCATGGAATTCATGCCCATTTCACCACCCATCATATGGTGAACATCCATATCCTTCATGTGCATTCTCATCATTTTACTCCAGTTCATGGTGGAATCCATCATAGCCCCCATTTGATGCATGTCCATCATATGTTGCTGGCCTCCCATCATCATGTGATGCTGTTGAGAAAATACAGGCAGGGTAAATAATGCCAGTGCCAATGAACTTGCTAATAAAATAAATAATTTTTTCTTCATGATTATCTCCTTTATTAGATTATTAACCTTATATTTGTTCGTATAACTCAAATACATCTTTGTTTTATCACCCCCTTATGTAATCATGTATTATAACAGCTTCTTTCTTACGCAGTTAAATCTTTTTTCTTCTCTTCATACTCTTTTCTGTCAATCTCTCCTCGAGCATAACGTTTTTTCAGAATATCCAGAGCTGAATCCTTCTGGGAAGAAGATTGACCTTGGGAGCCGGTTATTCTCTTTGCCAGCCATACTATAAGCAGGATA
>CAZKMO010000037.1:0-24655 GCA_964554015.1 uncultured bacterium | reverse complement strand
TATGGGGGTTCCTGAAGATATTGTAGTAACTAAGGTAGGTCCTATTGTGACACAGCAAGTTACTCCATCCAAGGTTATCCCGACAATTGTTTCTTTACTTAATTTACTACAATTCATTCCTGGAATTGAGGAGTTAGGTCCAATTGGATTGATGGATATTGGTGCAACCAGAAGTATATTAATATTTGTAAAAGAAGGTAAAATAGAATTTTATCGAGAAATATTGGTTGGAGGTGATGATTTTACCAAAGGAATCACTGGTACCATTTTTCATGAAGGAAGAGCTATTCAATTGATAAGTGAGGAAGCAGTTGAGTTTAAACTAAAGTATGGATATCCTCAGGAATATTCTGAAGGGATGACATTTCACGGAGCTCCTATTTCAGAAATTGGTACAATGATGAGACCAGTTGTGGAACGGTTGATTGGTGAGATTAAACGGTCGATAGGATTTTTCAAGGACAAATCAGAAAGCGGAGATCTTAGTAGATTATATGTATTGGGAGGAGGAGCTCAACTTAAAAATTTACCTGATGTTTTATCTGAAAAACTTGATTTAAATGTATATCCGCTCCCTTTTCCTAAAAATATTCAAGTATATGGTAAAAAGGAGCAGAAAGAAGTTTTTAAAGCAAAATATCTTGAACAGGCTGTCAGTTTTTCTCTTGCTTTAGAGGATTTACCCGAAGGTAACTTATTACCTGCTCTATATAAGAAAATACATAAAACCTCGACTTTGAAGAGATATGTATTAATGTTTATTGGTTTGTCCACCTTTATATTATTAATGTTATGGTGGTTGGGAAAAAAAGAGATTGATATGCTTAATACCACTATCCAGGGGTATAATAAGAGATTATCTAGTATCCGTGAAGCCAGAAATAATGCCCAGCTTTTAACCGTATTGCAAGGTAAAGAAAAGAAACTCTTATCTCAACTATCTGAGCTGAGCGCAACGTATGGGCAGGATGAAATTTTGATTCAAGCCTTAAAATTGATCTCTCATGTTACTCCAGAAAATTGTATGATAATATCTTACGATTATTCTATAAAAGAACTGACAGATAACAAAAAATCCCCAAAGCAACAAAATCAAAAGAAACAAGAAGCAAGTAAAAGTAATAAAGTGGTAACTATATATTTATCATACCCAGAGGCCCCTAAAGATGTAGAGATTATAGCTTTTAAATATATTATTGATCTTGAGGAATCAGGATATTTTTCTGATGTAAATATGACTATCGTTAATATGGAGCAGCGCAAATCTTTTGTTGATTTTGAAGATAATGTTAATCAAAATAAATCAATTCTTTTTTCAGATGATGAGGAGTATAAAACTTATAAAGAATCTTTACAAAGTGAAGATATGTTTATATTTAAAGTTGAAGCTATTTTAAAAGAATAAATAAGTGGAAAATCTTAATTATGAATAAAGATATTATTGCTTTAATAGGTTTATTTATTATAATTTTATTGGTTTGGATTTTTGCAGTTTATAATCCTCAATCCGATACCAAGATAGAATTGAATAGTAAAATTGAAGTATTCAGAGAAATGGAAAGGCAACAAGTACCACAAAGTAGAATCATTCTTATGGAAGAAAAATTAGACAGTCTTGAAATGAAAATAAGTGATATAAAAGCTCATTATTATTTGGATAAAGCTATACTTGATTTGGGAAGACATATTGAGCAAATAGGGGAAGAATACGGTTTGGAGTTTATAAGTATTTCATTATTAAATTATGAAATACTTAGTTTCTTTAGCAATCAAAATAATCAGACCTTGACAGAACTTCCAATTCAAGTGATATTCCAGGGAGAATATGAAGAATTGGCTAATTTTCTTGATGGTATTGATGAATTCCCTTTTTTAATTAGATTTACGGATATATTAATTATAAATAATTTCCTTAACAAAAAATTAAGTATTATTTTAGATGGCAGGGTAGTGGTTACAAAATCAGAAATAGGTGAAAAGAAAGAAACTATTAAAGAGGCTATTAATGAAAATATTTAACCCAGAAAAATTATCTGTTATTACAGGGAGGGAAAAATGATATCAATATATAGGGTTAAATTTTTCCAAAATACAATTTTATGTATATTTTTGCTTTTAATGCTTACCTGTACTAAGAAAAATCCTATTGACCCAACTGATTCAGGTGAAGAAAATCTTTATGTATTAACCAATATTTCATCTAATGTAGAAAGAATTTTTGAAGGAGATTCAGTTACAGTCAGAGTTCAATTATTAAATATTGATGAAGAACCAATTCAAAATCATATAGTAAATTTTAGTGTAAATATTGGATCAGTCCGACCAAGCCAGAATACAACAAATGAAAACGGATGGGTAGAAACACAATTTAATAGTGAAGATGATCTGGGATTAGCAACAATTAAAGCAACCAGTGATGATGCAATCTCTTCTTCAATAGAGATAGAGATTCTTTCCATAGCCGAAAGTTCATTATTAATTACCACGGCAAGAAAAAATATACTAGCAAATGGCATTGATACTACCAGGGTAATTATTAAAGTTCAGGGAGATTCAACTTATTCCGGAAGAATTGTAACATTACAAGCAGAACCTGGAGAAATAAATCCTTCGTCAGTTACTTTAGGATATAGTGGAAAAGCAGAAGTCATACTTACCTCTATTGGAAGTAATAGAGATTCAGTCTCCATTGTTTCAGCCGAAATAGTTACTCCGAAAGAGACTATAACAGCTGTTCCTGTACAAGTAGACTTTAAAGGAATTAATCTTTCAATAGATGCTAATCCAATGATTATCATGGCTGATGGGAAAAGCACTTCTGATATATCAGTGATTATTAAAGAAACATCTACCAATTTTGCCATATCTGCACAGCAGGTTGAATTTGCCGCCAACCACGGACTCATTACTCGGTATGCTACAACAGATGATAAAGGATTGGCTAGGGTTCAATTGACCAGTTCTGGGGATTCAGCGTTATCAGTTATTAAAGCTTATTACGGATTATTAGAGGATAGTGTGGAAGTTAGATTTCGACAATCCGTTCCCTCCAGTCTGGTAGTTTCTACTATTCCTTCCGTAATTATTGCTGACGGAGAAAGTCAGTCAACAATACGGGTAAATGTAACGGATGAAAATAATAATCCTGCACCTGACGGCACTCCGGTTGATTTCGAGATTACCGACGGGACTGGAAGTATCGAACAATATAAAGTGACCAGTAATGGAGTTGCTATAAGCTATCTTACCAGCAGCACCAGACCGGACACTGCTCATATTCGAATAACAGTAACCATTTCCGCAGGAACAGTTTTACGGGATTCGGTAAATGTCGTTTATATTGCAGGTAATCCGGATCAAATCCTGGTAAGGGCCAGTAAGGATACAGTAAAAGCCAATGGAATAGATACAACTCATGTCAGGGCTAGGGTATTTGACGCTCAGGGTACTCCCTTACAAAATATTACCATTAACTTTAGTGCAAGTATAGGAGATATCACCTCCAATGCCACTACCAATTCAGTTGGTGTCGCTCAGGCGGTTTTTTCCAGCGGAGAAGTTGGTTACAGCACTATTACAGCTCAAGCAGAGGGATTTAACGTATATGGTAAAACTACTGTGGTCTTGATACCAGGCCTTCCCAACTCAATTCTTTTAACTTTTGATCCTCCTGTCATTGGGGTTCGAAAAACCGGGCAAAATCAAACTACTTTGATTGAGGCAGATGTAAGAGATGCTAAGAATAATCCAGTTGCTGATGGAACCAATGTTATTTTCAGAATAGTTCACGGACCGGGAGGTGGAGAATTTTTAAGTTCACAGGATTCAATTCCAACCGTAGATGGTAAAGCCCGGGTTTCCTTATCCAGTGGAACAATTTCCGGAGTAGTACGAATCGAAGCTAAAACCATAGGGATAGGTGGCCAAATTATTTCTGAATCCTCGGAAATAATGATTCAGGCAGGTCCTCCTCATATGAAGGATCCGAGTGATTTTTCTACTACCCACATGACTATTTCAGCTGAGGTATTAAATGTTTGGAGAGTCCATGGAGAAACTACACTTACTATATCTGTATTTGATAAATATCATAATCCGGTGCCAGAAGGAACAGCAGTATATTTAACAGCCTCAGGTGGGGGTGTAGAGACCAAAACTGCCTATACTAATGAAAAAGGTATAATAAATGTAACCTTACATGCAGGAAATCCGCAACCAACTGTAAATAATTTTTATCATGATAAGTTAATGCATAATCCTAATAATCCCAGTAAATCTTTGCCTGGAATAATTTACTATCCGGAAATTGGAGATACCTTAATCCCAAATTTTGAAGGGTGGTATGTTAACAGTATTTATGATCCTCCTGACTATGTTGATTTATTTGATATATATGATCCTTCTGATGATTTTAGTGATTATTCAGATATCTGGGATCTTATCTCCAATACTATAGAAAATTGTGATTTTGATACTGTTGCCAGATATCATAATACTAATCTGGAAGTGTATCACGGACTGGAGAATGACGGCATTGCCAGGGTAATTGCCCGTACCGAGGGAAGAGATGCCCAAGGGGATTCCATTCTGGTCTGGGATCAGATTGCTGTTGTTTATTCAGGTATACCAAGTTTCAAGGAAAACAGTATCTATGCTTTTCAGCATTCTTCAAGTTTGTATAATCCCTGGTATATTCCTGATACCTTACATTTAGGAGAATCTAGTACATTATTATTTTCATTAATGGATGATAATGGTAATCCAGTACAGTCAAGAACAAAAATTACAGCATCACTGACTTCGGATGTTTCTGCTAAATTATATCCGGCAACAATGGAAACAGGTGACGGATTGGGTCAAGTCTATTATGATATTACCATAACCAGTGCCTGTGATACAACCGGGGGAGCGCAAATAAAAACCGGAGAAACCGGCATAGGATTTGAATGGTCCAACGATGCTATCGGGAAACATTCTGCCCGGACTTCTGGTACTGTTGTTATTACCTATTAGACTTTTTGGTAAAAAGGGGATACATAATGATGAAATATAAAATATTAATATTTTGCACACTACTTCTTTATAATGCGGGATATGGTCAAATTATTGGCAATCCGGTGGGAACCAAAGGAACCAAACAATGGTCGGTAAGTCTGAATGGCGGATATATGTCTCAGCAGCTTGCTCAAAAGACAATATCCAGACGTTTGTTATTAAAAAGTGAGTGGGGACTTGCACCCTGGCTTGATTTTTATTGTCTGGGGGGCACCTATGATTTGGAACTTGATTTTGCTAATACAGAATTCACTAATTTTAAAAGTAAAATGAGATTTTGTTATGGCGCTGGATTTGATATTTCTTTTCGACCCCAAGCAAATATACCAGTAAGTGTATGGAGCGGCGCCCAGATTTTCGCGGGTCCGGCCAAGGGGAAATATTTTCAAAATATATCCTTTGCAGGTACTGACATCACCAATAAATTTGAATTGACCTATAACTGGATAGAAACAAAAGGATTTTTGGGATTGATTTATTATGGAAAACTTTTTAATATATATGTAGCCGGAAGTGGCTGGTTGCTTCAAAATACATCGACTTTGAAACAATACAGTAAAAGCGGAAGCACCTGGAGTTTTGAGTCAAAACAAGAAGGTGAGGACAGGAGTGACCTTTGGACCGGAGGAATTCTGGGATTGGAAATCGATTTTCCGGGAAATTATGCCATAACTGTTGAGGGCATGGCATTTAATGAGAAAGATTTTCAAATAATGATTGGATTCAGTCAAACCGGAACTCCCGGATGGTAATAAAATATATGGAAATCAGGTAATGAAATTAAAAAAGAATGAAAAACGATTATTGATTATTCTTGGTATAGTATTGATCATTGTAGTCATTTTTCAACTGGTATCAAAAAAGAAAAAAACAAAACCGCCTGCTCCCACTGCCAAGGTTGAGAAGGTACCCCAGAATGCTGTTTCTTCTACGGTTGTGACTAATAATAAACCGCCAGTTGCAAGTTCTGAAAAGAAAGTAATTTATGATACCTGGGGAGATGATCCTTTTTTAATATCATTTGAACCCGAGGAAAAAGTAGAGGCTACAGAAACTGAAGGAAATCAAACCAAAGAAAGTCTGCCAGAACATAAATTTTTAGGAGTTTTTAAAGCTTTAGGAAATAAATATGCCTTAATAGATGATTTAGTTATTGCTGAAGGAGGGATTGAAGAAGGCATTGAAGTCTTACGAGTTGAGGATGATAAGGTCATTTACAGGGAAAATGGCAGAACTTTTACTTTATACTGGAGTGAATAATTATGAGACTGTTAAAAGTTTTAAATAGATTGGTTTTACTAAGCTGTTTACTTTTAATATGCAGTGAAGGCAAAGCTCAGGTAAATTTATTAAATATTCAAAAAGGGGCTGATGGTAAAAAAGCCTGGATAATTTTAACATTTGATAAAAATGTGACCATGCTTGGTGTCTCACAACAAAAATATAATGCTATAAGTCTATATTTAAAGTGCCTAACAGGAAAGTTTGAAAATTCTACCATTACCATAGCAGATGATCTAAATAGAGAAATCAGAGTAAAACAGATTAATACTACTCCCATGATAGCTAAATTCGATATTGTATACAAGGAAGAGGTGCCAATTTCAGTTATAAGAAAAGATAAATATATAGTGATTTCCATGGAAAGTGATAAGTTGGTTACTGCAAATAAATCGGTTAGTTCCCTGGATATGTTTGAATACTCAGGCCGAATTGTGGATGTGAATAATGAAATTCTGGGAGATAAAAGTGTTACCACTTTAAAATTGGAAGGAAATTATGAATGGATTGGGTACTATCGGCCCTCAATAGAAAAATGTGAGTTATTGATATCTAATGCCATATTATTAACTTCTGAGGATGAATATCTCTTTAGTAACAATCCTTTAAGGGAAGTACAGCTTAGGGCCGACAATAAAGACATTGATAAAACATTTATTCATTTAACCTTTCAACCATTACATGCCTATTCAATTTTTGATGTTAAAAGTGAAATCACAGTGAGAACAGACCGGGAACAGTCAATAAATCCTGAGATTGTTGAAGAAAAAAAAGAAGAAGAAGAACCAAAGGATGATTTGGTAAACGTTGATTATATTGATACTGATGAAGTTACCTTAGAATCTTTGTTTATGACCGACCAAGAAAGTAAGGAAGCTAAGGAAGATACACAGGATAAAACCAAGATAGCGTATCAAGATCAAATTAGGGAGGAGAAGAAAGAAGAGCCGGTAAAAGTGCCAGAAAACAAGCCAGAGAGTCAACCAGTTACTTCTCCCTATGAAGAAAGAATTCAAATCAAAAAAGTTGAACAGAAACCTGAAACTTCCGGAATTCCCTGGGATGCAACCTTACCTTCCATGAGTTTTCGTTCTGCTCCTTTAAAGGATATTTTACGTACCATAGGAGCTCCCTTTAATTTAAATCTTTTAATTGACGAAAAGGTTGATGATTTGGTCACCGTACGGTTAAGTGGAATAACCTTACGCCAGGCTTTTGATAAAATTCTGCATACACATAATTGTGAGTATTATGTGGAAGATGGAATAATCCTGGTAAAACCCACCCGAGTTTCATATAAAGGTGGTACAGTAACAGAGGTATTCAGATTAGAATATGCTGACGCCTATAATGTATTAGAAGTTATAAAACCTATGGTTTCTGCAGATTCTTTGGTAAAGGTATATCATAATGAGTTTTTATCTAAAGAGGTTGGAACAAATGGCAGGCAAAGGAGTAATGAAGTTGCTATTCAGGGGATAAGAAGATCGAGTATTATTGTGGTCACTGAAAGACCTGAAAAATTAGAACAAATCAGAAAAGTGATACATACTTTAGATGTGCAACCAGTATTGTTTGAAATAAAATCGAAATTAGTTGAAACTTCTCCTATAGATAAAAGTCAACTTGGTATCAATTGGGATAAAACACTGACCACTATCCTTTCCAATCAAATTAGCTCCGGTGGTAGTGGTGGTA
Organism: uncultured bacterium; assembly: GCA_964554015.1. GTDB lineage: Bacteria > Zhuqueibacterota > QNDG01 > QNDG01 > CAYUAG01 > CAYUAG01. The sequence goes on along the minus strand of CAZKMO010000037.1, from coordinate 16,621 downwards.
CGGGGGTTGAAGGATATTCAGGATTGAATTCTAATCCAGGAAATATTGGGAAGTTGCAACTAGCCAGTTTGTCTACCAGTCAGTATGAAGCAGTGCTTAATTTCTTAAGAGAAAAGACCGATTCCAGGCTTAAATCCAGACCGAGTATTATTGCTATGGATAATGAAGAAGCTTCAATAAGTGTGGGAACCACAGTTCCTATCCCCAAGATTCAGAGAGGAATGGGAGGATCGGGTGATATGGTGACCTTTGATTATAAGGAAGTTAATATCCAATTAAATGTCACCGCTCATTTGGGTAAAAATGATAATGTTTTAATGTATGTTAATCCTGTAATAGAAGAAATTACTGATTGGGTGGAATATGAGAATCAGCGGGCACCCATAACCTCAAAAAGAGCGGTAAATACCTTTGTAAGTGTGAAAAATGGAGAAACAGTTGTTATAGGTGGACTGGTTAAAAGCTATAAAAATAAAACCAAAAATAAAGTGTGGTTATTGGGAAGTATACCTTTGATTGGTAAATTATTCCAAAGTGAAAATTATGAAAATACCCAAAGCGATGTTTTAATTTTCATAACACCTACTGTAGTAAAATATTAAATAGTAAGAGAAATAATCTATGATAAGTCTTGAGAATATCAAAAATTTATTAATACAAGGAGTAAAGAATGAAGCTTCGGATATCCATTTAAGCCAGGGATATCCGCCCATGGTAAGAATCGATGGCAGATTAATTCCTTTAAAAGGAAAAGTATTGGGTCAGCAGGATATGGAAGATATAATTGTACAGATCTTGGATGATTACCAAATGGATACTTTCAGAAAGGATTTTGAACTTGATTTTGGCTATACTATTCCTGAGGTGGCTCATTTTAGAGTAAATATCTTTTATAAACTGGGTGGTTATGGTCTAGCCTTTCGTATCATACCAGATAATATCAGAACCTTAGATGAACTTGGAATGCCTCAAGGGGTGATTCAACTGGCAAAAAGTATGGAGGGATTAATATTAGTGACAGGTCCCACAGGCCATGGAAAATCTACCACTCTTGCTGCTATGATTGAGCTTATGAATAGTGAAAGAAGATCTCATATTGTAACCGTAGAAGATCCCATCGAATATACCTACACTCCTAAAAACTGTTTGATCCAGCAGAGAGAATTAGGGCATCATACTCATTCCTTTTCCAGAGCTTTGAAAAGTGCTTTACGAGAAGATCCGGACATAATTTTGCTGGGTGAAATGAGAGATCTGGAAACTATTTCTCTGGCCTTAACTGCTGCTGAAACCGGTCATCTAGTTCTCTCCACGCTGCATACTCGTAATGCACCTGATACCATAAACCGTATTATTGATGTTTTTCCTGCTGAACAACAACGACAAATACTCAGCCAATGTGCAAATTCTATAATCGGAATTATATCCCAACGTTTACTTACTATAGCCAGTGGAACTGGAAGAGTTGCGGGTGTGGAGGTAATGATTGCAGATTCTGCTATTCGCAACCTTATAAGAGAAAAAAAGGCTCATCAAATTCGTTCAATTATGCAATCCAGCTCTGCCATTGGTATGCAGACCATGGACGACGGTCTTTTGGAATTAATGAATAAGGGAATTATTACTAGAAATATGGCCCTGAGATATGCAGTTGAATTAGATAGGTTTATGCCTCAGGGTTCTAAAAAACAACAGGCTAAATAAAAAATAAATATTTACCTTAAATGTTTAGATCCACTTTTTCCCAGTATCTGTAGGGAAGCTTATGACTAAACATTTTTTGTCTATATAATAGATTATAAATTCCCAAGATACAAATACATAAATTTAAGTAAGGTAAGGATTAAAATTAATTTTTATAATTTAAAATCTGTGTAGGTTTAATATATGACTTTGGATATTATATGATTAATTTTTTTTCTAACAGTTATTCTATTTCAGGAAATACAGCCCATTTTATTATCCAGTCATGTAATTCTTGGTCAAGACATACAGTAGTTCCGTTGGCAAAATTCACAATTTTATTATCGGGAGAACCAGTAATAAGATAGGAAACCAATTTTTCCAGAAAGGGTAAGTGACCAACCAGCATTTCATTTTTATTATTATCAATTTTATCGCTGTAATGTATTACATTATCCTGGGGATTAATTCCTGAGATTTCCTGAATATGTATATTGGGATGTAATTCGGATGCAAGTATCTGGGCGGTCTGAAGAGCTCTTTTCTTTCCACTGTGTTTAATACAGGACAGAGAAGGCTGATACTTTATAATTTGTTTAGCAACTCTTTTAATTTCTTCCGATCCATAGTTTGATAATCCTTTTTCAGGATCCTGGTCATAAGAAAGATATCTGCCATGTCTTACCAGATATAATGACATAAATCAATCTCCTAGGTTAGTTCAATTTTTCCCTTTTGTATTTTTTATACCCATAAATGGTACATTCCATGATGAGTATAATTACTATCCAAAGCGGTATAAGAGGAATTATCTCTCCTGGATTAAACAAACCATATCCTACATGTTTCCAGGAAAAGGGAAAGAGCCAGTAATTGGTACCGATAATGTGACTCTGAAAGAAATCCAGAAAAAAGTGAAGCATACCTCCCGCAAACAGATTAAGAAAGACTCTCTTTTGTATTACAGGATTAAAAAACAGAGTTAGCAGTCCGGAGAAAAGGATTACACCAAATGGAGTATGTAGACAGGTGGTCCAGGATTTGGTGGCGGGAAATATAATATACCAGGGTCGAGTGAGAATGTCGGGAAGTATGGTTCCCAGATAAAGAAGTACCCGGAAAGGAAAAATGTTTTCAACTTTCCCTTTTAATTCAAAAGGGCGTTTTACCAGATGAGTAAAAGCTAAGTGAGTAATTAAATCAGGCATTAGTTCTCAATTCAAATTGAAATTTTTTGGGATTAAAGGTAAAATTATAAAAAAACAAAAATAATACTAATATAACCGGAATCACAGAAAGCCATATTTTATATCTTCTATTGGTGGCTACGAATGCTTTTTCAGCCCTAAGATAACCTTCTTTTTTAAAATAAGCTTTGAGTCCTACAAATTCTCCTGTCTTTAAGCCAGTAGTATCACAGTATACTCTAAGGGATGGGGCATGACGTTGAATTAGCTGAAAGCCATCTGCATAAATTTTACCAATTTGGGGCTCCCAATATTCTGTGATAAGTTTGCCGTCATATTTTTCTGGATTTTGCAGACATTCTTCAATAGTTACCCAGGGATGATTCCGTCCCGTATAAATACAAAGCAGGGTCAGTATCAGAAAAAGAACAAATATGGGAACTAATCGCTTTTTCATTTTTTTCTTTTAAAATCTCTTTTGGGAATCAATACGAAATCTTTATCTTCCAATTCTAAAGTAGGAACTACTTTTAAGTTAATAAAATATTTTCTCATCAACCGGTTTTTATGATTATTTATTCCTCTGGTAAGATAATCTGCCATATCAGGATGAATTTGTAACACTAATCGCCGCTGTCCTTTTTTATATTTGATTTCTTGAATTTTGCGTTCTATTTTGGTAAGAATGGTACTTTTTGCTGAAACCCGGCCTATTCCGTTACATCTAGGACATGGTTCGCTGTATTGATATAAAAGACTGGGACGTACTCGTTCTCTGGTTAATTCAATTACGCCAAAGTCACTCATAGGGAGTATATCAAATGCCGCTCTGTCTTTGTTTAGTTCCTTTTTCAGGGTAGCTCTTATTTTCTCTCTGTTTTTTTTCTGGGACATATCAATAAAATCTATAACGATTATTCCACCCAAATCTCTTAATCTGAGTTGATGGGCAATCTCACGGGCAGCTTCAATATTAGTTTTCAAAGCAGTCTTTTCTTGATTTTTACTTCTGACGGAACTACCGCTGTTTACATCGATAACTACCATGGCCTCAGTCTGGTCAAAAATGATATACCCCCCTCCTTTTATCCGTATTTTTCTGGAAAGGCTTTTTTCAATGGCGTCTTCAATGGGAAAAGAATCAAAAGGCAGGGTATCGAAAATTGGTTTTTTGCCTTTATAGAGTTCCAGTCTATCCAGCAGATTCGGTGAAACCTCATTAAGATACTTTTTTATTTCTCGGTATAGTTTTCTGGAATCAACCACAACTCTATTTATATCCGGGGAAAAGAGATCTCTGATAAGACTGGAGGTAATTCCCATGTCCTTATATATCATCTCAGGTGGAGTAGCATTATTAGCCTTTTTAATAATTCTATCCCACGTTTTCAGTAAGTTTTCCAAGTCTGATTTGAGGGGTAGAATATCTTTACCGGTGGCAACTGTTCTAATAATCAAACCAAAGTTTTGGGGCTGCAGACTTTCACATATTCCTCTTAGCCGCTGCCTTTCTTTTCGGTTTTTGATTTTACGGGAAATTCCAATGTGATTATCATTGGGAATAAGAACCAGATACCGTCCGGGTAAAGAAAGGGAGGAGGTCAATCTGGTACCTTTACTGGAGATAGGTTCTTTGGTTATTTGCACAAGAATTTTTTGGCCCGTTTGTAGCGCAGGGATTTTGGTCTGTTTTTTCTCTGCGGATTTATTTTTATGGGAATCAAACTTTTCGGCCAAAGCAAAATATTCTTTTCCAACTTCGGTAAAGGGAAGAAAACCATTTTGTTTCAAACCAATATCAACAAAAGCAGCCTGAATAGCATCGACTACGTTTTTTATTTTACCCAGATAAATATTCCCCACCATTCTTTTACTATCAGGGCGTTCTACATATAATTCGATTAATTGGTTATCTTCCAGAATGGCAATTCTGGTTTCATCTATTGAAGCATTGATTATTATTTCTTTTTTCATTATCCATTATCCTTTCTACTGAATTTCCATTGGAGTATATAAGCTGCTCCCCTTATTTATATAAAGGCCGGTTCGTTTGATAGTAAGCAGCCCCTTTGATTCAGAATAGTCATATAATATATGATTTAGAATTTCTTCAATTCTGGCAGTTTTTTGAAATATATATTTCAAGGAAAAGTATAAGGTTTTGTCCTTAATATAGAGAGAATCTATAAAAATACGAATATCGATTGTTTTTTCCTTTCCATTTTTTTTTCTATGAATTTTTAAGGAATTATTTTTTAAGGTTTCTGAAATTTTATTTTGTAAATAATTAAAATTAATTTTATAGTTGAAATTAACACAGTAAGAAGCCAAGGATATTATACTGTTCAAAGAAGGTGTTTTTTCTGATATAATTTTTGATTGGATAATAGTCATACCGTCAGGAAGATGCTTATTCAAATTTTGGTTAAAGTCAACAGGATAATTATTGATTAATTGTAAATCAAGATACTCCTGAGAACTACAGAGTCCCAGCGGGAGTGGCGGTCCTGAAGAGATACGGGGTCTGGGATGGTAACCTTGGGAATAGGCCAGAGGGATGTTTGCCCTCTTTAAACTATGTTGAAAAATACGCATGGTTTCAAGATGAGATGTAAAACGTAACTCAGAATTTTTGGAATACTCTATCCTGATGGGGATTCGGGTAGCAGCTCTTTTTTCATCTGGATATTTTGTCTGGTCCAGAGATTCAATTTTTTTATTTAAATGTTTTCTATGATTATTTTTTCTGGATATAATTTTTTTACACACTGGATTGCTCATGAGTCCACACTGGTTGCAGGAAGATTTTCTGCAATCGATGGTTTTCTTAAGGGAGTAAGCCTTTTCTCTCTCCTTCAATAAAAATGATTTTGTCACTCCTTTGCTGAGATGATCCCAGGGAAGAGGTGCTTCAATGGATTTTTCGGATAAATAATCTTCAATTTTAATATTATTATCTTTAAAGGATGTCAGCCATAGATTAAAGTCAAATTTATCTGTCCAGCTGTCGAATTTTGCTCCTCTCTGCCAGCTGTCATATATCACCCGGGAAAGCTTCCTGTCACCCCGACCCAGAATAGTCTCCAGTTTGGAGACGCTGATGTCTTCCCAGCTTAATTTAATCCGGGGATGGTTAATTTTGTTTTGAAGATAATTTATCTTTTTTTGTAAAGGTTCACTTCCACCCCATTTTTCCCATTGAAAAGGTGTCCAGGGTTTGGGAGAAAAAGGAGAAATAGCGATATGAATATTTTTTTTCCTAAAGCGTTTGGCGATATTTATCACTTCCTGGGTAAAATCAACTATACAGTTAACATCTTCATCAGTTTCGGTGGGAAGACCAATCATAAAGTAGAGTTTTAGGCGTGACCATCCGTATGTAAAGGCAGTTTCTATAGCCTGAAATAGCTGTTCATTAGTGATATTCTTGTTAATAACATCTCGTAGTCTTTGGCTTCCGGTTTCCGGGGCCAGGGTAAGCCGGTTCTGTTTGAAGGCAGTACATATTTTTGCTATTGATTCAGTGTAAGAGTCAGCTCGAAGAGAGGGAAAAGAAAGTGAAATATTTTTATTTTTTAAATAGGTTTGTAATTTCAGGAGAAGTTCAATGATATGGGAATAATCGGTGGTTGAAAGTGAACTGAGGGAAATTTCATTATATCCGGTCTGACTAATTACCTTGGTGATTAGTTGAATAATATCGGATAGCGATCGTTCTCGAACCGGGCGATAAATTATACCGGCATTACAAAATCTACAGCCGTGAGTACATCCCCGCATAATTTCTAGGGAGTATCTATCCTGAGGTACTTTAATTAAGGGAACCAGTGGTTTGGAAGGATAAGAATTCTGGGATAATCGAGACACTGTTCGGGCTTTGATGGTTTCAGGAATATCTTTACTTATAGCATGGATATATTTTTTATTTTGACAATTTGAATTTACGGTATAAAAAGAAGGAATGTATACTCCTTTTATTCTAGAAAGAGCTTTTAAGGTGTCCTGGCGGGAGGCATTTTTGTTTTTGGTTTCCTTGATTATCTGGGCAATCTCTAGCACTATTTCTTCTCCATCCCCTAATACTACACAATCCAGAAAATCACTGATGGGTTCAGGATTAAAAGCACAGGGACCTCCTGCTATTACCAGAGGTGTATTTTCCTTTCTATGCTTTTGCCAAATAGGAATTTGGGCTAGATCAAGCATATTTATAATATTAGTATAGTGAAGTTCATATTGGAGGGTAATACCCAGTATGTCGAAATTTTTTAGGGCAGTTTTTGACTCCAGTGAAAATAAAGGGATTTTTTTTGCCCGTAATTGTTCTTCCATATCTGTCCAGGGAGCATAAACCCGTTCAGCCTGTATCCATTTTTCCTGGTTAAGTATATGATAAAGAATTTGCAACCCCAGGTTAGATATACCTAATTCATATACATCTGGAAAAGCTAAAGCAATCCTGATTTTGATTGATTTTTTATTTTTTTTCTGGATACTATTTATTTCATTGCCAATATATCGTCCCGGACGTTTCACCAGAGGAAGTATTTTTTCGATATTTTCCCATTCAGATTTCATTTTTATTAATGTAAAGAATAATGTTATTAACTGCAAGATTATTAAATAAAAATCTGTTTGATGAAAAAAATAGTTTGCAAAATAGTTTAATTTTATTACTTTTCATAATAATATCTAAACAGGAAAATAGTAATTTAATTTTAGGCAAAAAACTTGAGTTTTAATATAAATTCTTTATCTTTTTAATAATGAATAAACATATACAAGAAATTCAGAAAGAACTTGAGAAATACTCATTAAAATTATCAGATAAACAAATTTCTTTTTACATTGATTTTATATTTGATGCCCAACAGTTTTTCCCTATATCTGCTCAGCGTGCCATGATCATCAAATTATTGGATGATTGGAAAAAAAGTAAAGATAAAAAGATTTTAACAGTGAAGTCGGAAGTATGCGGGAATTTGGGATCTTTATGTGTGACAACATTTGGCGTTTTAGGAGTAGATTGGCCTGGTTTTTATAATACTTGTTCCGGGATAATTCATGAAATGGGGTGGAATATTTATTTTACCAAAGGCTTTTTAATGAAATGGGAGAAAATAAAGCTTGGTATTATTTTAATAGGTATACTTACTGAAACTGAAAAAGAAAGAAAAGAAATTCGTAAGCAGACTGATACCATTATCTCCAAAATTCATCGTGCCGGAATTGGAACTCAGGCTAAAACCTATCTTCTTAATGAGGAAATAAAAAAGATCGAAATTTATAGCCGAGTAATTGAACATATAGAAAAAAACTATAAAGATGATGATTTAATAGATATTATAGGCTTGAATGGTGAGGCAGTTAAATTTTTTGCTGCCCGATCACGGGATTATATTGAAAATAGGAAAGTAGAGGATATTGCTGATCAAATTTTAACAAACTACAAATTTTATAAAAAAGTTAGAGAAACCGGAAAAACTATTCATCTTAAAATTTCGAATTTTAAAACTGAAAAAGAGGGTGTTTTTACAGGAGTTACTGTTTCCGGTCCAGCGCAGATGTTATATCTGGAAGACTGCTTGAAAACGATTGAACTTACTAATCCAAATTTTCAATTAAAACATAATCGAGAATTTACTACGGATGATGGTGTATCTATCTACCGTATTGAATTTGTAACTTCCACCGGTCAGCCTTTAACTGAGCAAGAAGAGCAGAAACTGGAAAAAAGTTTTGATAAAATGGTTTTAAATAAAAGAAGGGATCGTGCTCAGTGGATTGAATCAATAGGAGGATTTGAACAGTATGCCCGGGCTATAATTCCTCTTTTGATCAAAGAAACTCAAACTACCAATAAACCTCAAGTTTATCATGCAGTATGTAATTCAACCGATCTATTTATTGATTTTAAAGTAATTATCGTATTTAAAGCCAATAAAGATACAATGAAAAAAGTTGTTAATTCTACTTTGGACAGATTAAGTTCTTTAAAATCTTTTAATATTTTATCAGTTAAACCTCCAAGATCCTATGGGGAAATTTCCGTATTTATTATTGATTTACGGGTTGCTACTACAGATTTTGATAATATTGAAACGGTTTATAAAATTATAAATGAGAAAATAACATCTGCAATTGGTGAATACCGTGATTTTGATCAGGGAATGAGGACTATTGATGTTTCCAAACTAAAATCTATTAGGAAGAGATTAGGAAATATTGATAAGACTCTTATTCGGGAATTATATTATAGCATTGAAGATTTTTTTAGAATTAGTGCTAAGGAAATTGAATTGATATCCCATATTACAATTGCCTATAAAATGCTCACGGAACAGAATAAAAGGAAGGATAAGATAATTGTATTGTCCGAAGTAACCAATATCCCTTCCAAAAATGGCAATTTAATTCCTGTTGCTACTTTGATTTGCCTGTCCTATCCTTTGGAATTTGAATTATTCCCCAAAGTGCTAAAGATTCTTGAACCGTATGAGGTGACTATTAGTCATCTGGAAAAAAATGGAAGAGATATTTTAATCTGCAGATTAACCGAGAATGATAAAGCTTTAACTTCCACCCAAGAAAAGAATATAGTCAATCAATTGAAAAATATGATCTAAGATAATATTTAATCATCTATTCATATCTGTTTTGTATTAATTAAATATATTTCTCCTTTTTGGAAACAAGAACTAGGAACTACAGAATGAAGGAAAACATAGAGATTAATCAGGAAAAATTGCGGATTAGCAAATTATTAGATTATGAGAGAAAATTTTGGGATCAGGGACTATTTACTATTGCCGGAATTGATGAAGCGGGTCGGGGGCCTTTGGCTGGGCCGGTAGTGGCAGCAGCAGTTGTTTTCCCTCCTGATATTTTTATAGAAGGTATAAATGATTCAAAAAAATTATCATCCAAACGGAGGGAAAAACTTTTTCAAAAAATTCAAGACAAAGCTCTTGCTGTTACAACTGGCATTGTGCATGAAAATGAAATTGATCGGATTAACATATATCAGGCCACACTGAAGGCTATGCGCACAGCAGTACAAAAACTGGATAAACATCCGGATCATCTGCTAATTGATGGTTTGACCCTGCCGGAGCAAGATTATAATCAAACCGGGATCAAAGGAGGAGATGGTTTGTGCTTTTCCATAGCTTCAGCTTCAATTATTGCCAAAGTGACCAGAGATAAGATAATGCTTAATTATCATAAAAAATTTCCAGAATATAATTTTGCCTCTAACAAGGGCTACGGCACCAAAGAGCACGTGGAGGCCATAAGAAAATATGGAAGATGTGTGATACATCGTAATTCTTTTTCCATAAAGGGGTGGAATTAAGGTGAAGAAGGGGTACAGACAGAAGGTGGGTGAAATGGGAGAACAAACTGCTGTTAAATTCTTAAAGAAAAAGGGGTATGAAATTTTAGAGAGAAACTATCGTTTTCAAAGAGGAGAGATAGATATTATTGCCCAAAAAGAGGAAGAGATTGTTTTTATAGAGGTAAAGACAAAAATGAGGGGGGCGTTTGGAGAACCTGAAGATCGGGTTGGTATAGCCAAACAGCGTCAGATAGCCCGGGTTGCCATGGGGTATTTACAATCAAAAAATATATTTAATGTTAATTGTCGTTTTGATGTTATTTCTGTCAGGGGAGTGAATAAAGAGGTTTATCATATCAAAGATGCTTTCTGGCTTGAAGATAAAGATATAGATTTCAAATAATGTAAAATCCAATCATGAGTAAGAAAAGAAATACTGTTAAAAAATGGGCGGAAACCTGTCTGGAAATATTCAAGTGGGGAGTGATTTTATGGCTGCTGATACCGATTAAGCATGCCTCCCAGACACCGGTAAGTTTTTTTCGAGTAACCCTAGGAATAACTCTATTTATTATTTTTAGTGGTAAAATTTTCTATGATGTTGTCATCCAAAATCTTATTAACAAAAAAAGAGATAATCTAAAAAAAGATATAATAGCCTTGGTAGGAATAGTAGTGATTATTGCCTTAGTAGTAGGATTTTTAATATTTTTTATAGGTCTCTATATTGTGGAAGCAGTGAAAATGGTCAATCAAAATTAAACATAGTATAATTTGACAACAAATATTGGGGAGCAATGATGAGAAAAATAATTTTAACTGGATTATTGTTTACATTAATGTTTATACAGTGTTCAAAAATTGGACAGCATTTAACTAGCCACCATCAAAATATTATAATAAATACATCCAAAAATCGTTTAACGGATATTTCTGGTGCCTGGTTTGATTCAGGTGAAATCATGATTTTCTATAATCGTTTTTCAGATTCCCGGTTGGGGGATAAGACTTATTTATATCAAAAGTCAACTACGAATGGTTTTACCTGGACCAAGCCTGAAAAGGTATTCCAAACAGATTTTCAAATAAACAATCCTTTGGTAACCAAACTTTTTGATAACAGTCTGATATTAGTTTTTAATGAAGATTCAAATACTGTTAATGTGACTGATTATTTTTATCTTTCCCGTTCCTATGATTATGGCAAAACCTTTACTGTACCCAGAATGATAGATCTGCCAGGTTACCGGGAGATAAAAATAACCGGAAATATAGTACAAATGGGAAGATCAAGGTTGTTACTGCCGCTACAAGCTATAAATCAGAAAAGGGAACGGTTATGTTTAATACTCATTTCTCATAATAAGGGCAAAAGTTGGGACACGCTGTTAAGAATCACCTCTGCCATACATAACGGTCAATTCAACCATCCAGTTTTAATACCTGTTAAGGAAACCCTGTACTGTTTGTTAGAAAATGAGAAAGGGTATCAATACTCTACCTGTTCTTACGATTCTGGGAAAACCTGGTCGAAACCTGAGTGTACAAACATATATGGAAAATCAGCCAACCTTCTGCTCTCACCAGATGGATATCTGCTATGCTGTTACCAGGATGAAACTCCACAGGGATTAAGTATGATGAAGAGTTTTGACCGAGGGAAGACTTGGGAGAAGGAAATTCAGGTAATAGAAGCAAACCATGATATTTTTTATCCATATCTATTCCCCCTGAAAAATAGTGGTGTTTTAATTTTATATTCTCAAGGTAAAAGTATGCTTGATAAGAGTAAGACCAAATGGCAGGTAAAAGGAAACTTTATCACCCTGGAGAGAATAAAGACTCCTAAAGCGGTTGCTGCTTCTCTTAAGGGGGATGAAGTACATTTACGGTGGAACAAAGTAAAAAGAGCTTCCTACTATATTGTTTATCGATCCAGTCCAGCTGATTCACCCTTTGGACCCGAACAAAGAATCGCTTATCCTGGATTGAATAAGTATGTTGATTATATTGTTAAGAATGCAAATAAATATTATTATTCAATTTCAGCTGTGGAGGGGTATGGAAAACTTCTTGCCGATACAGGCAGTGAGAGTGCCCTTTCCCAACCTGTTATCATCGAAGTTAAATAAGAACTTGCCCGGGGTAAAGAAACTTATATAAGCAGATATCCGTATTAAAATTAATTAAAAAAAGAAGTTATATGGTATTTCTTGATCAATAGTAATAGGGGAGACATATTTATGGTATCAACAAAGACTAAAATTTTTACTATTACCGGATTTATTTTTGTGGGGATTATTATAGGTGTTTTATTAACCTCCAATTTTGATTTAACTCCAGAGGGATTTGCTACTTATAATAAGATGAAAGCTAATAGTAACCATACCTATTTTACCAGTTTAGCTGAGAGCGATGTTCAAATCCAGGGAGTGAGAGATGATTTTACTGTCATCGCCAAAAAAATGCTGCCCACAGTGGTGAGTATAGCCACAACCAAAATTATAGAACAATCGAGGGATGATAATTTTTGGGGACCTATTTTAAAGGATTTTTTTGGGAGAGATTTTAATTTGAGAGATCCTGGGCCCCAGGAGCTGCATGGTCTGGGATCAGGAATTTTGGTTAACAGTGAGGGATATATTTTAACCAATCACCATGTCATAAAAAACGCAGATGATATTAAGGTAACTTTGTATGATAATCGTTCTTTTGAAGCTGAGATTGTAGGGAGTGATCCTCTCACTGAAGTTGCTGTTATTAAGATCGACGATAAAGGACTCCCCTTTGCTCCCCTGGGGAATTCAGATTTAGTCGAGATAGGCAATTGGGTACTTGCCATTGGAAATCCTCTCGAATTAACCTCCACGGTTACAGCGGGAATCGTGAGTGCCAAAGGAAGAGATATTAATATTATTCGAGATCAAAATAGTGAGGAACAAGGTGGTTCCTATGCGATTGAAAATTTTATTCAAACCGATGCAGCTATCAATAAAGGTAATAGTGGTGGAGCCTTGGTGAATATGAAAGGAGAAGTTATTGGAATCAATACAGCCATTGCTAGTGGAACAGGATATTATGCTGGTTATGGATTTGCCATTCCCATTAATCTTGCCAAGAGAATAATGAAAGATCTCATTGAAAAAGGGCAAGTTATTAGGCCCTATGTTGGTATAAGTATGCGACCGGTTAATGAAGCTTTTGCCCAGCGATATAATCTGGATCGTATTTCAGGAGTGTACATTGAACAAATTATAAATGGCAGCCCAGCAGAAAAAGCAGGTTTGCAGGAACTTGATTTGATCTTAAAGCTTGATGATAAAAAGATTGATCAAGGAAATGAAGTACAAAATTACATTGCTCTGCAAGAACCCGGTGATGTTGTAAGGTTTATAGTATTAAGGGAGACGGGACACGGGAAACTGGCGAAAATTAATGTAAATGTTACCCTGGGAACAAAAGAGCTGGAAGAAAGTCGAACAAAAACTGAAAAGACGGATGAAATCACGGATCTGGGACTGGAAATCCAAAATTTAACAGAAGAGATCCGCAGTAGGTTTGATGAATATAAATACGATGAAGGTGTGATAGTTATGAATGTTTTACCATCCAGTCCAGCAGATGAAGCTAATATTCTTAGAGGTTCTATTATAACCAGAATTGAGGATACAGCCATAAGATCAGTTTCTGATTTTCGTAAAACCTTAAAAGAAATTGATAAAGATGTAGCAATCTTTTATTTGAAATATTATAATAGAAAATATCATGCCTTTGTCAGAATAAAGTAGATTAAGGTAACTTTTCCTAAAGAATATCATTAAAAAGTTATCAAATTTTAAAAATTCATTAAACAGCTGGTATGGGTAGTAGATGACAAGAAGGTAAATGTAAATTCAAGTATAAGTTAAGAATTGGATTTATTATACATAACCTTAACCTATTGCCCTCTGTCTTTATTGTGAAAAGAATTTGATTTTTCAAGGTCCTATACAAATATAATTCTTTTTTAGCCTATGGTTTAGTTTAATCCAACCCTAAATTAATTGTCTTTCATTTTGTAGATTTAAACGAATTACATGTTATTAAAAATATTAATTAATTATGCCTATAAATCTCTATGTTATAATAGGTTATAGGGATAAGATAATTTATATCCACTGTTATTATTATTTTTTATTTTATTTGGTATAATAATTGCGAATAATCAATATAGCAATAATTGAAGTATCTAATGAGGTATTTATGTGGTTGTGTAAATATTGGAAAGCAGATATTTGTGGATTAATAATTCTTTTGATGGTTGGATTTTTCCTGTGGCTAGGGAATAAAAAAATGGATGATAATTATATTGAAAAGATTAACAAGTGTTATGTTCCCTCCGGGCAGAATCATATTTTAACCACAATGGAAGAGAGTATGAAAAATATGACACGCATTATATGCGCAAGGTCAGATTATATATCACTTCTTACATCCGATAATAATATTATTAATTATAGATATGAATATGAAGCAATCTGGTATAATGATAATCCTTTAATGAGGGGAGTCAAGTCATTTCATTTTGAATTCAGAGATAAATATGGAATTTTATTAACCCATTTCGGTCCTAACTATACCTCCATAGCAACTATAGGATATTATATCAGAAAATGTGATGATAGACAGGAAATAATTTTTAAGAATATGATTGATGTGTCAGATCAAATGTTATGTTATGTAAATTATTAATAAATTCTCCTCCTCTTTTGGTTAAAGGGCTGTTTGGAGAAAGCAGCCCTTTTTTATAAAAATTTAATAAAATACTTGACATTTATTAAATTTTATTTTAATTTATAATTGTTGAATTATGTTTGATTATCTAATCTTTTTTAAGGTCTTAATTATTATAGGTTTAAAATTGTAATTCTTATTAGTTTTTTTAAGGGATATTTTCTAAATGATATGTTTTTTAGTTAAAAGAAATAAATATTTTAATAATTTTCAGGATATTATATGAAGATTTTAAGCTTTAAATATATTTTGAGAATTACATTAATTTTTATTTTTTGCCTAACTACTCATCATTTATTTAGCCAGAGTCAAAAGATTGACTATTCTAATTTTAATTCTATAAGAACAATCAACAGGATACTCCCTCATAATTTACCTCAAGATGTTGATAATCTGTTACATAATGGTGATCGAAAGAATGTAGATGTAGTTGGCCGCTGGTCTTCGGGACCTTGCTGGGCAGTAATAACGCTGGGTGATACAATTTTCTATGGAAATGGTGGAAGCTTTGAGATCCTTGATTATTCACAAATAAATAATCCTCGACGGCTTGGTAGATTAAATCTTCCCAGTATTGGTGAAGATATAGAAGTAAAAGACAACTATGCCTATATAGCTAATGGATATGATGGGCTTCGTATTGTGGATATTTCTAATCCACATTTACCTTTTGAGGTTTCATATCTTTATACTGGTATATATACCAAGAGTATAACCATAAATGGAGTTTATGCCTATATAACCAATCAACAGGAAGGTATTTCTATTGTTGATATTTCAAATCCCCAGAAACCAATTCAGATAAATTATTATAATGATATAAAGAATCCTATGGATATCGTGGTGGATAGCTGTTATGCCTATGTTATTGATTTTTATACTGGCTTACATGTATTAGACATATCTGATCGTGTTTCTCCGCATGAAATAGCACAACTTGATAATTATGATACAAATTATGCTCTGTTCTTAAGAGATGATTTACTTTATATAGCTATGAGTGGAGAAGGATTGACAATTGTTGATGTTTCAGATCCTTATTCACCCCTTGAAATTGGATTTACTAAAACAGGCGATATTGCCTTAAATATAGTAATTAAAGGTAATTATGCCTATATAGCTAACGGTTGGAGTGGATTATGTTTAGTTGATATTTCCAATCCTAATAATCCCATAAAAGTGAGTGATTTTGAAATAAATAATTTAGCAGTAGATCTTGCTATAAGTAATAACAAGGTTTTCATTTCGGATTATAGTGCAGGGCTTTTTATAATTAGTGTCTCCAATCCCCTTAAACCACATAAAATTTCTTTTTTACATACCGGTGATTGTGCTTATGATCTGGTGGTAAAGGACGATATTGCTTATATTGCGGATGGAGAAAGGGGACTTCGGATAATCGATGTATCAGATCCCCAACATACATCTGAAACAGGATTACTTCAATTAAAAGGCTCCGGGGGATATGCCTTTGATATTTTTATTCGAGAAAAGTATGTTTTTTTAGCCGGCGGAAGAGATAATTTACGTATTGTTAATGTAGAAGATCCCTATGATCCCGAATATGCAGGATATTTTTACAGTAATAATGCTCGAGATGTAGAAGTTGATAGCAGTTTTATTTACTTGGCTAATGGTTTAG
>CAZKMO010000036.1:0-25410 GCA_964554015.1 uncultured bacterium | reverse complement strand
TTCTGAAAGGTTTCCTCATCCACTCCGGACACCTCAGCCCGGGTAATCAGAGTAATGGTGGTTATAGCAAAACCATCATCCTTTTTTTCCAGTTCTACCCTGGCTTCTGTAGAGACCTTTTGGGGAGTATATCCTTTCTGATCCAGTTCATGGGCCAAAGCCATGGAAAAGCATCCGGCATGAGCAGCTCCAACAAGCTCTTCCGGATTGGTACCTTGTGCCTGTTCGAATCTGGAACCGAAAGAATAGGATCCCACAAACGAACCGCTTCCCAAACTCATGCTCCCTTTTCCCTGCTTCAGGTTTCCCTGCCATTCTGCTTTTGACTTTCTGATGGGCATACTACTCTCCTTTCTTATCTATTGATTAACAATTATACATTATCACCAGTAAACCTTATTTACGCTTCCTCAATCTTATTAATTCTTCTTAAATGACGTCCTCCCTGAAACTGCGCTGATAACCAGGTGTTGATGATCCGGATAGCTGTTTTAAGCGACATCATGCGCTGGCCCAGGGAAATCATATTGGCATTATTGTGTTCTTTAGCCAGTTGAGCCGATTTTTTATTCCAACATACTGCACAGCGAATGCCTTTGATCTTATTGGCTACCATGGCTTCTCCGTTTCCTGAACCACCCAGAACAATACCCCTAGTGTAATCCCCGGCCGCCACTGCCTGGGCAACCGGCCGTATCCAATCCGGATAATCATCCTGGGTAGGATCAAAAGTTCCGAAATCACGGACCTGATACCCTTTTCTGGCAAGATGATTCCGGATTCTTTCCTTATAGTCAAATCCGGCATGATCTGATCCAATTGCTATCTTCATACCTTTCATTGATATCTACCCTCCGGGTTAAAATGTTTGACCTTGATGATCCTCAGAATATAAAACAACCTCCCTTTTAGTCTTAAACGCCGATGTACCATGGGATCCGTCACAGAAGGGCATAGTTCCAGAATGGCCGCAGCGACATAAAATCGTGTTTTCTCCTTTATAAAGGCATTCACCTTCAGGATTCCGTATCTCCACCGGTCCCTTTAGATGAAAAGGTCCATGGAGTTTGAGCGTTATGATAAGTGATCCTCGCTTTTCAATTTTATGAATCTTTCCCGGGGAAAAGTCTTTCTTATCTCTGAAGCCAATGAAAAAATGATTCTTATCACAAAGCGGCATGATACGGGAGGCACCGCAGCGGCACAGAGCAACCCGGGTATCTTTTACCACCAGAGATTCATCGAAATTACGGATATCCAGATCCCCCTGTAGATAAAGAGGACCGTGCCGACTAATGGTCACAGTATTTTTAGCCGGAACAGCTTCTTCAGCACCCCCGTCTTTTCTCTTAAAATGCAGGGCACCGGTAGGACAGCGTAAAATCACCTCAGCCACTTTATCCGGTTCCGCTGCATCCGCCCTAATCCAGGGACGTCTGGTAACATCAAAAACCCGGGGAGCTCCGCGGATGCACTCAGCCACATGAGTGCACCGATCCACCGTAAAATAAACATCGATATGTTTGCCTCTATATGTGACTATTCTCTCTTTCATTACCTTTATTTCTTGGTTTTCAAAAAGGTAATGATCTCCCGGCAAAACGCAGGAAGATCATAGGGATTTCTGGAAGTTATCAGGTTTTGGTCAACCACCACTTCCTGATCCAGATATTGGACACCGGCATTAACCATATCATCTTTTATGGCCATAAAAGAAGTGGCCTTCCTGTTTTTCAAAATCCCGGCCGAAACCAGAACCCACCCCCCGTGGCAGATTGCTGCTACTAACTTACCTGATTCGAAAATATTCTTCACAAATCTGTTAATTTCAGCATGTCGGCGTAGATAATCGGGAGCATATCCTCCCGGGATGATTACCCCGGCAAATTTTATAGGATCTGCCTTCTTAACCGGAAGCTCTTCCTGAGCCGGATACCCCTCCTTACTTTGATATAGATGCTGACCGGTTCCTACCAGAACTGTTTTAATCCCCTCTTCCCGCAGCCGGAGATAAGGATACCATACTTCCAGAACCTGATATTGATTTTCAACCAGAACTGCAACTTTCATACATAATCCTCCTTTTTTAGGAAACAGGGTAATTATCTATTATTTCTTTGGGATTCATTAATAACCTAACATATTGAGAACGAGTGTATACCCAAGGATCAGTGCTGTTTTTCTGATTCATTTTTCCCCGGAAATCATTCAAAGAGGTATATCCTTTCTGTTTCATCCAGAATTTCAAATTGGTGAGCATTTTACGGATATGATCAATACCATTTTTATACAGGCTACTCACCACCTGAACCGAGGCAGCTCCAGCCAGAATCATTTTGGCTACATCTTCAGCTTCTATGATTCCTGTACTGCTGCAGATATCCGCCTTAATATTCCCTGATAATAATCCCGTGTATCTCAGGGGAAGCCGGTTATCCGACCGTTCACTTAAATGAAAGGGTAATATATTCTTCTCTTTATAGACATCGATATCAGGCTGGAAAAGTCGGTTAAATAAAACCAATCCATCCACTTTTACCTTATCAATCTGAAAAATAAAATGTAAGGTATTGGTATAAAAAAAACTTAATTTGACAGCGACCGGAATTTTAACTTTTGTCTTTATTTTTTTTAAGATTGAAATCTGTTCCTTTTCAATAGACCGGGGATCTCTCTCAAATTTTCCGGGGAAAGCATAGAAATTCAATTCCAGTCCATCCACCCCGGTTTCTTCTAAAAGTTGAGCATATTCCACCCAGGTCTCCTCATGCACTGCATTCAAACTGGCAATCACTGGAATGGAAACGGTTTCCTTGGCTTTGCGAACCCAGAACAAATGTTCTTTAGGACCAGCATGCTCCAATTCCGGAAAAATAGTAATCATTTCAGCATTGCGATAACTGTATTTTTCCCGATCCTCATCCATTTTAAATCTTTGCAGTTGTATCTCTTCTTCAAAGAGAGATTTGGTCACCAGGGCTCCCGCACCGGCCTCTTCTATTTCTTTAATGGTTTTCATATCAGAGGTTAAATTACTGGCCCCGGCAATAATGGGATTTTTCAATTTAATTCCCATGTAGGTAGTGGATATATCCATATCTTTACCTCCTCAGTAAAATTAACTGATTACTGATTATTTAACTTTATTTCACTATCGGAATCGCTATCGAATTCGGTATCGGCCTCGATTGCGATCCCGATTCCGATATCGAGTTCCGACTTTTTTTATAAAACTTTTAACGCTACCTTACTTTAATTGAATTAATACTTATAAATTCCATTTCTCTCGTACTGATGATTAAAAATGGAAAATTTATTATCCCCTCCTTAACTAACTTGAATATCTTTACTGTTTTCCCAGAGTCCGTGGATATTACAAAAAGCCAGGGCATGCAGAGTCCCGGACTTGGAAGTTTTCATGCTTACCCCAACCTGATGGTGGGTATACACTGATCCCTGATTGGGTCCGTCTGCTGATTCTCCATGAGCTGTGAATTCAAAATGTCCGACTTCATAGGGAAACTTATCACCCTGGGGATGAAAATATAGACTGATCCATCTGATATGATGTTCAGTGGTATTGGGATGGGCTACTTCTTTACCCAGTCCCACTTTTACCTCGAACATTTCATCTGATGTTACTTTATCCAGACATTCGATCACCGGTACATGCTTTTCGGTTTTCCAGTCCGCCTGCTGAATATGTTCACTAAGTTTTTTCATGATTGTTCCTCCTTTGTTATTTAATGATGAAAAGTACAAACACTGTTTACTGAGCAATAAATCCTCCGTCTACAACCAGGGGATGGCCGGTGATAAAAGCAGCCTTTTCAGAACATAACCAGATTACCGCATTAGCAACTTCTTCCGGCGTTCCTAACCGTTTCATCGGTTCAGCGGATGTCAGCTGCTCCAAAGCCTTTTTATCACCTCCAGTGAAACGATCGATCATGTCTGTATGAATGATACCAGGACACACCGCATTTACCCTGATACCCCGGGTAGCATACTCCAGAGCAGCGGTTTTGGTCAGCCCATTGACCCCGTGCTTACTGGCGGTATAAGCAGATATATTGGGAAATCCCACTCTGCCGGCAACCGAAGCCATGTTCACAATGGAACCCATTCCTGTTTTTAGCATCTGGGGAATCTCATACTTCATACATAACCAGACCCCGGTTAAATTGATATTGATCACCCGATTCCAATTATCTAACGTACAGTCTGCAGTGGAACATTGCTCTCCTTCGATTCCCGCGTTATTAAAAGCACAATCCAGTCTTCCGTAGATTTTAACCACCTGATCGACCATTTTTTTTACTTCTTGGGGTTTGGAGACATTGGCTTTAACAAATACGGCCTCTCCGCCTTGGTTGTTTATTATCTCGACTGTCTCTTTCCCTTCTTTCACCTGAACATCAACCACGGCTACCCGGGAACAAGCTTTGGCAAAGGCAATCGCAGTTGCCCGGCCTATACCTGTACTGCCTCCGGTCACCAGCGCTACTCTCTTTTTTTCTTTATTTTCACGCATAGTATACCTCCTGTAAATTAATTATCAGACAATTAATTTCTTCCTTAAAAATCAGTTTTATTCGACTTCAATGATCTCAACCGGGCATCCTTCCGCTGCTTCAGTTATACAATCGGATAGGGAATCAGGAGCCACTCCCGCATCAAGGGCACCATCTTTCCGATATTTCTCCACTACCTGACTTAAGCCATCATCCGGACTTTCTTCAAAAAATTCCGGACAACTTTCCCAGCAAACTCCGCACATAGTACATTCATCTCTTTCAATAGTTACCTTCATTATTCTTCTCCTTTTATACCTAAGGTAAAATTTCTTGTTTTTCTTTACTTATCGCTATCAAGATCAATATCAGTAGCGATTTCAATACCGATAACGATTTTGAATACCATTGGTTTATTATACACTTTTCATCTTACTTTTTTATAAATTCCTCCAACTTTCTCAAATCCACCCTTCTGTTTACAATTGGAGTTTTATCTTCCTGATAAACAGACAGACTCTGCTCAAAACTTTTCTTATGGGTATTTCGATAAAAAATCCCCAAAGGAAGCTTGTTTGTTTCTGAGGCCCGGGCAAAGGCATCGAATTTATTTTCCGGATTATGACTATCCTCCAGATAATAGGTGCTTTCCTTGAACCATTTATAGGTGTTAACTTTATTAAAGGAAACACAAGGCTGGAAAATATCCACCAGGGAATACCCAGGATTCTGAATAGCTTCTTTTAAAATCATTTTCATCCTGTCAGTATCGACAGTACTGGTTCTGGCTACAAAAGAAGCATTCAGGGCAATTGCCACTGTAAGCGGATTAAATGGTTCCAGGATAACCCCATTAACCTGTACCGGAGTGATAAAACCTTGCTGGCTGGTAGGGGAAGCCTGGCCTTTAGTCAAGCCGTATATCATATTATTATGTACAATATTAGTAATATCAGGATTTCTTCTGATGGTATGAATAAAATGGTTACCCCCCTCTCCATACATGTCTCCATCACCGCTCTCAGCAATCACCACCAGTTCCGGATTAGCCGTTTTAATACCGGTAGCTGCGGGTAGAGCTCTACCATGCAGTCCGTTAAATACATTACAGCGTATATAATGGGGAATCTTAGCTGCCTGGCCAATTCCAGATACCATTACCAGTTCCTGTGGATTGATCTTCATCTCAGCCAGGATTTCTTTTAACCCTTTCCAGATGGTAAAATTACCACATCCGGGGCACCAGGCTACATCAGCTTTTCCAAGTTCATAAACACTTTTATTCATCATATTCTCCTATAGTATCACTTTCCTCAGCTTCTTTTCCAGTTCTTCCACTGAAAATGTCTGCCCCCTGTAGGTAAGAATTTTGGCAGGAATATCAAGGTTGAATTGGGTTTTCAATATCTGAGCAAACTGGGCAGTAGCATTATTTTCTACAATAATTAATTTTTTGGCTCGCTTGAGGATAGGCAAGGTCTGGGATGGTAAAGGATATACCTGTTTGAAATACAATAGGGCTGTTTTGTTTTGATTTATATGGTGCAGGGCTTCCTTGACCATATTAACTGTTGATCCCCAGCAGATCACCAACGTCTCACTTTCTTGGGGTCCGATTATTTCCGGGGGTAATGCCTCTTGAACCATTTCATTCATTTTTTGCCAACGTTTATCTACCATTTTACTGCGTATTGCCAAATTCTCGGTAATATGACCATCATAGTCATGTTCATCACTATCCACTACTACCATACCATCCCCATTTCCTGGAATTCCCCGGGGGGAAATACCATTCTTGGTTAGGGCATAGCGCTGGTAATCCTTATTAGTTTTAACCATATATTTTTTATTTTGAATTTCAGAAAAATCAAAGGCGGGGATATTGTAATAGGAATCAATAAAATACTGATCAGTAAGGATTAATACCGGAATCTGGAATTTATCAGCCAGATTAAAGGCTTTTTGGGTCAGATAAAAACCATCTTCCAGAGTTCCGGGAGTAAAAATAATCCGAGGAAACTCACCATGTCCGGCATGAAGTGCAAATAATAAATCACCCTGTTCGGTACGGGTGGGAAGACCGGTTGCCGGTCCCGGCCTCTGAGCAAGATGGATAACCAAGGGTGTCTCCAGCATGGCTGCCAAACTCAAACCTTCTGTCATCAAAGCAAAGCCTCCCCCGGAAGTAGTAACCATACCCCGTGCCCCGGCATACCAGGCCCCCAAGGTCATATTGATAGCAGCAATTTCGTCTTCTGCCTGTTCTGCCACAATATTGAATCTTTTTCCCTGCTGGGCCAGAAAGGTTAATACCGAGGTGGAAGGAGTCATGGGATAGGAGGCAATAAAATTACATCCTCCGGCCACTGCCCCCATACTTACTGCTTCACCCCCGTTAATCATGATTTGCTCTTTGATCTTTGCGGTTTTCTTAGGTTGGATATTGATTCTTAAGTCCAAGTCTAATTCGGAACTGGTTTTATATCCCAGGTCAATGGCATTGATATTTTGACTAACTATCTCTTTTTCTTTTTTACTGAAAATATCCTCTACATAGGAATAAACCAGAGATCTATCCAGGTTCAGCAATTCGGCTATAATACCCACCACCACCATGTTAGCATAAATTACTCCACCTGCTTCTTTAGCCAATTTGGTTAAGGATACATCAAAAATCATGTAGTTATGGTTTTGTTTTTTTTCTACTAATTTTTCCTTTTCTCCAATAATAATAGTTTCTGAGGTAATACGGGATTCCACATGATGTAGCGCCTGACTGTCCAATGGAATTAAAATATCCATCCTATCTACTAATGCCCTTATAGGTTTTGATGATACCCTGATAGAGGTGGAATTACTGCCCCCCCTGATACGGGACATGTATTCTTTGGTAGCAAAGACATTATAGCCTGCCTTTTTAAAAATTGACACCATTATCTTTTCAGCAGTTTTAATACCCTGTCCAGCCGGACCGCAAAGAACAATAGAAATGTCTTCTTTTTTTACCATTCTGGATTCTCCTCCTAATGTTTTCTGCCTTATCCTTTACCAGACCTGATATACATTACCCAAGTCTGTAAAATTTTCTGGTAAATAATTTCCACTGTTTTAGAATTAAGAACTGAGTTTTCACAAATAGATTCTAAAGACAGACCTTGTACTAACATTTTTAGAATTTCCAGATCCCCGGAAGAAAGATAACGGGCGGTTATGCAATCACCCCGATTCATTTTTTCCAGGTAATCTAAAAGTATATTTTTTTCAATTGTTTTACTCATATATATCTTATCCTGGTTGACCACGCGAACGGCTGAGGTAAGCTCCTTATTCATGGTATCTTTTAAAATATATCCGGAAGCTCCTGCTTTAAACATGCCAACCGCAAAATTTATTTCTTTAAGCATAGTTAAGCCTATTATTTTTATAGCTGTATTATATTCTTTGATTAAATGAGTAGCTGCCATCCCGTTCAGTTCCGGCATACCAATATCCATTAACACCACATCAGGATTCAATTTCTTAGCCATCTGGACTGCCTGCAATCCGTTAGTAACTTCAGAAATAATTTTACAATCCGAGACATTATTAAAAAGATTGCCGATATGATTTCTCATATTATCCTGATCTTCAGCAACTAAAATTCTAATAGACATAGTTTTAATTAAATGAAATCATAAACAACAGACAATAGGGAAATTCCCTATTTTGGGATACAAAAATGATGAGAAGGTAATTAATTTATTCTAAAAAAGGAGTGATGTAATTAATAATAATCGAAAAATTAAATGGTATTCATACTATTGATTTATATTTATAGACTCACAATTCCCTGGCGAATGGCATATTTCACCAATTCCGGAAGGTTATATACACTCAATTTATCCATAATATGTTGGCGGTGTGTTTCCACGGTTTTAACACTGATGTATAGTACTCCGGCAACCTGTTTGGTTGATTTGCCTTCCGCCAAAAGTTGGAGAACTTCTCTTTCCCGTTGAGTGAGCACATTGAAAACCGATTGATCCTTCTCCAGCAACTGCTTCCTGTAATCATGCAAAATAGTTCCGGCTATTTTCGGACTTAAATATATTTGATTTTGTCTGACCAGATGTATTGCTTCCTTGAGTTCCCTAAAAGCACAATCTTTCAGTAAATAAGCGGAGGCACCAGCCCGCAGCATTCCGGATACAAATTGCTCTTCCGATTGCTCGGATAGGGCTATTTTCTTAATTTCTGGGTTTGATTTTAAAATCTGGAGGGCTGCCTCCATGCCGTTAAGTCCGGGCATACTTATATCCATTATTACCACATCCGGGGCGAGCTCATTGGCTAATTGTACTGTGGTTCGCCCGTCATTGGCTTCAGCTAGAAGTTCAAATTCTGATTCCTTCTCAATAAGTGATTTCAAGCCATCCCTGATAATCTGGTGATCATCTGCCAGTATAATCTTAGTTTTCATAAAAAAAATCCTTTCAAATCTGCTTATGCAAAGGTGCTTTGATAATCACGGATGTGCCCCGATTCTTTTCAGAGATAATGGTGCATTGACCCTTTACATATTTCAACCGTTCTCTGATATTAAAAAGTCCGTAACCAGTTAAGCTGGACATATCAGGCTTGACTTGATGCACGTCAAACCCTATTCCATCATCCTTAACCTGGATGATAATTCTGTTTTGTTCCCTGCTTATTTGTATGGTTGCCTGTTTGGCTTCAGCATGCTGATGAATATTGTTGAGTAATTCTCGGGTAATTTGAAAAAGAAGATTACGTATTTTATCATCCAAAGGCTTATATTTTCCATCATCTTTGAAATCAATTTTAAGATTATATTTTTTACTTACTTTATCTGCCAGCCATTCAATTGCTGGCACCAGACCCAGTTCATAGAGTATAGGAGGGCTGATTTCAAAGGTTAGGGAACGGGTTTCATTAATATTCTCATCTACAAGCTGGTGTGTTTCCTCAAGCGATGTTTGCAGTTTTTTATTTTCATTTTTATCCATAATACTTTCAAGTTTGATTTTAGTCAAAGCCAGTGATTGCACTATACGATCATGCAGCCCGGCTGCGATTCGCCGGCGTTCCTCCTCCTCCATCTGTGTCATCCGGGACATAAGCGAATGAAGCTGTTCCTGATAATTCTTACGTTCCGTAATTTCCTGCTGTAAAATCACATTGAGTTTTTCCAGCTCCCGGGTTCTTCTTTTAACATTTCCTTCCAGCTCATCTCTGGCATTTTCCAGCAATTCCCGAGCTTTTTTCTGCTCGGTAATATCCTGAACAATTCCCACCATGCGCACTGCCAATTGATTTCCTTCCCGTATCACATTCCCCATTTCCCGCACCCAGTGTACTGAGCCGTCCGGCCAAATTATCCGATGTTCTACCTCGTAATCTTCCTTGACCTCAATACAGCTATCTATTGCCTGGAGTACTTTATCTTTATCTTCAGGATGAATAAGCCTGATAAAATCTTTATAATGATTTTTAAATTCTCCTTTCCGCATACCAAATAATGCCTCTATTTCCTCTGACCAGATTAATTCCCCTGTTCGTATATCCCAGTCCCAGGTGCCAATATGAGCCGCTTTCTGGGCAAGTTTATATCTGGCATCACTTTCTTTCAGTTTATCTTCAATTTTTTTTCTATCCGTAGTTTCTTCCAAGGTTAAAACCAGGCTGTCTGTTTCCCCCTTAGAATTTAAAATGGGATTGAGTGTCCAATTCCAGTAAGTCACTCCTCTTTCTGGCTGATCCGGATACTCAAACGGTTTGTCCTTATATTCCACCGGTTTTCCTGTATCTCTCACTTTCTCAAAAATAGCTTTATTTTCCTTATGAGGAAATAAGGTGAAATGATTTTTGCCGAGTAAATCATTTATTGTATGTCCGGAACCTTTTGCATAAGCTGTATTAACATGAATAAAATTAAAATCTCTATCCAGATAGGCCATCATGGAATGGGTGTTTTCCATAATATTTTTCAGTAGATCTCTTTCCTTTTCAATTTTTTCTTCCCATCTTTTTATATTGGTTACATCCCGCATAATCTTCAATTTAAAAATTTTATCATCGCTATATTGCAAGGGTGTTTCAATCACATCGTATATTTTATCCAGTCTTTGACAATTCCACTCCCAACGAATTGTCTGGCCATTCAATACTTCCTTTTGCCGGCACCAGGAACATGGTTTGGTTAAATCAGCCATATATTCATAGCATTTTTTTCCCTTAATAGAACCGAAAACCTTTTTCATGGCAGGATTTATATACTCAATTTCTTTGTTTTTATTGACAATATAGACCAGATCAGCCATGCTATCAAGTACATGTTTAAAAAACTGATATTTACTTAGTGTATATTGTTTGGGTTTTGATTTCATCACTCAATGCAAAAAAATTTTAATTAGATTATATCCTAAAATTAATAAATATTTAGTTTTAAGCAAGAAAATTATGGCTGCTAAGAAAAAAATATTGCAATTTTTAAAAAAATTTAATATTTTTTAACAATACAAATCTTTTGGTTATACAAATAATTAATTAGTTTTACATATTATTTTTTTAATAAGTATAAAATTAAGGGGAAAGCTATGATATTACACCATGAATTTGTAAAAATTGCTAAAAAAATGGGTAAAAAACTGGCCATTATTGACCGAACAACTGATAAAAGAGTGCCTTACTCAAAAGCATTGATTGCCTCCTTACTTTTGGCTAAGAAATTCAATAAATATGAAAAAGGATATCTGGGAGTAATGATTCCTAATTCCGCCGGCTCATTTCTGGTAGTTTTAGGCGCACTTATGACCGGAAAGGTTCCGGTAATGATCAACTACTCAACCGGCGCTAAAAAAAATGCAATCTATGCTCAAAATAAATGTGGATTTAAAAAAATAATAACCTCTAAAGCTCTCTTGGAAAAAATAAAATGCCCTAAAATTGAGGGAATGATATTTATTGAAGATATTATGGAAACTATAGGTACATTAGAAAAAATACAGGCATTAATCCGTTCAAAACTGTCTGTAAAATCCATCTGTAAATCAACTGCCAAACTAACCGAGAACGATACAGCCGTCATCCTCTTTACCAGTGGCAGTGAAAAAGAACCCAAGGCTGTCCAGTTAACTCACAAAAATCTGAGTTCAAATGCATTAACCGCAATAAAAATATTTAAATTAACCAGTGAAGATAGTATTCTCTGCATTCTGCCTCTCTTTCATGTTTTTGGGCATATGGTAAATTTCTGGCTGCCCCTTCTTTTAGGTTCAACCGCCATAACCTATGCCAATCCCTTAGATTTCAAAAGCATTCCCAAGATAATCAAGGAAGAAAAACCTGCTATGATTGCTGCTACACCTGTCTTTTTTGCCGGGTATTTAAGAGAATCAAAACTAGGAGATTTTGAATCTCTCCGCATTATGGTTGCCGGGGCTGATAAAACACCGGATAGATTGAGGAAGGGATATAGGGAAAAACACAATAAAACCCTCTTGGAAGGATATGGTACCACGGAAACCAGTCCGGTAATATCGGTGAATACTCTTGAACATAATCGTCCGGGTAGCATAGGAAAAATTTTTCCGGATCAGGAAGTAAAAATTGTTAATATAGATACCGGAGCTGAATTACCGGCAAATAAAGAAGGTAAAATCCTGGTAAAAGGTCCCAATGTTATGAAAGGTTATTTTGATGACCTAGAAGAGACCTCTTTACGGATAAAGGACGGCTGGTATGATACCGGAGATATGGGAATGTTGGATGAGGATGGCTATCTCTGGCATAAGGGTAGATTGAAGCGATTCGTGAAAATCGGGGGTGAAATGGTGTCTCTGGTTAATACGGAAAGTGTCCTTAATACTGCACTACCGGATCATATTGACTGCTGTGTGGTAGAAATCCCTCATCCCACCAAGGGAGCCCAACTGGTTGCCGCTGTATCCGAAAAAATTAACCGAAAAGAAATTGTTAAAAAATTGGGAAAGGAATTACCCCAAATAGCCATACCCAAAACTTTCATGATTATTCCTGATTTACCAAAAATGGGAAGCGGCAAACTTGATTTTAGAACCATTACCGAAATGGTAAAGGAAAGGCAAAGGGAAAGCAGGTAGTATTCTTTCCTTTGCCTAAAAGCATAATAATACTGCCCTAATATATGACAATACTATTTCATTAATAATGCTTTCTGCATTAAAACCTGAGAACCAGAGCGCATAACATAAATATACATTCCACTGGGCATTTTATGGGCTTCATCATTACATCCATCCCATATTACCTGATGGTATCCCGCTGTTTTATACCCATCCACCAAGGTTCGTATATTCTGACCCATCATATTATAAATCTTAATACTCACCCTCCCCGCAATTGGTAGTGCATACCTTATTTTAGTATCAGGATTAAAGGGATTGGGATAATTCTTTAGAAGTGCATAATTATCGGGGATAATAATATTTCTTCCACTAATATCATTTATACCAGTGGTATCGGGTGTACTGGTAGTATCGATTGGTCCTTCCAAAGTTATTGTACCTGGATAAATAACTTTAAAGCTGTAGTTTAACTCATCATAGGCTGTAACACTCCATAGATAGGTATCAGCAGGAAGTGTAGTATCCGTTTTATAACAGTACACCGTATCATCCTCATGTAAAAATATTTTTTGTTTAATAATAAAAAAATTTTCTTGTGCCCTTAATTCCCACTTATAAAATACATGGCTTCCCGAATCTGGGTCCGAGGAACTATGCCATATAAAGGTAATAGTATCCGGCCAGGTTTTAAAGAAATAGGATAATGGCTGGATTAAGCTGAAAGGCTGAGGACAATCCTTTTTATCATCGTATACCGATACTTTATTCTGAATTTGATCCTGGGCACCGGAAGTATCGGTTACCATAAAATCCAATTCTTCTGATCCATACCAATTTGGGGGAGCAAATAAACAAAGAATTTTTTTATCATAATCTGCAAACCACCCAATAGTAGTATTATTTCCAATTGCAAAACGCAAGGAATCAAAATCATCATCAATGTCTTCCACCTGATCCTGGAATTCCTGAAATTCAATAATGAGGGAATCGTCCTCCCTAAAAGAAAATTTATTCAAACCAATCCATCGGGGAGGATCATTGACCGGATTGACTGTAAATAAAACCTTACAGCTATCCCTATTATCCACCGGATCTTTTACCAGTAATTGAATTTCTTCCGCCCCCCACCAGTTACTATCCGGCACACTAACCTGTAAAATCCTCTCATTTAGGGAGACATTTAGACTTTTGTTCCCCTTGAAACTCCATTCTAACTGATCTCTGGAATGATCCTGATCATAAACGTACATATCCAGTTCTATGGGAGGAAACGTACCGCCCTCCTGAATTGATTGATCAGGTATGCTTACAATATAAGGGGCTTCACAGGAAACTAAAACCACCGCACTATCCAATCCCACTCCCCCATCATCATCTCCGGCTTTAAACCATACGGTGTAGGTTCCTGCCTCCTTAAAATTAACCACTGCTTCATATCCCTGTGTTTCAAAAACCTGGTCATTATTTAAATCCCATCTTTTATAAATGATTTCATCCGAAGCACCTTTATCATGTACCTGGGCGGTTAAGAAAATATTTGATTTAATTACCCCTTGATAAGGCCCCCCAGCCTCTACTATGGGATCGCTATTATTGACATGAATTATAATTTCATCTCTATCTATACCTCCATCTCCATCACTAACTTTTATAGATACTTGATAGGTGCTGTCATCTGTATAAATGTAGGTGGGTTCCGGTATATAACTATAATCTCCATTATTAAAATCCCAGAGATAGGTGATCTCATCATCCCCAGGATCTTCTACAACTGCAGAAAAATATAAAGTATCACCCTCTTCACATACTATATCATCCCCGGCATCTACAGTTGGCGGAACATTGATAATATTACAATAGGTAGTATCATAATCAATTTTCCCCGAGTTATCGGTAACCCGTAAAACCGCATTCCCGGTAAAATTATCAGTAAACAGATGATTAACTTTAGGCAATGTGGTTTTAAAATCATATACCCCGTCCTGATTCCAGTCCCAGGCATACTCGGAAATCCCGGCATACCAACCGCTGTCAACAGAGGCTGACATATTTAGTTCTACTACATCCCCTTCTTTGGCAGAATATGGCCCTCCGGCTGAAGCGAAAGGATAATAATCACCAAGATGAATTATCCTCATACGTACTTCTTGAGGATTATTTTCCGGATAAACCAGATAAAAATGATTTCTGTTTGCTCGTATAAGATGGAGGTTTCTTCCCAGATCTCCACCACACGTTTCTGATAATTTTTTCGGAGTGCCCCAGGTTGTTCCCCCGTCCTCAGATATTCTTGCCCAGAGAATCCCCCCTGGTTCAGATAAATAAGTACCAATAACATATTTACCTTCATCGCTAACTGCAATTGATCCTACTCCCCAATGTGAATCATCACTGGATTGTTCTATTGAACCTGGATGATTAATAATATTATGTTCCTGAATAACATAATTCTCCTGGGTAGCATCCTTGGACATACGTACATATCTAATAGATGGTTCATAATTTAAGGCTTTATCATTATTCGATCCATAACATATATGAATGTTGCCCACCTTATCCAAGCAAATATCCGGATCACCAAGCCTTCTTGTACAGTCATCGGATTGGATTTGTCCCCATTCAGTAAAATTTTCTCCATTATCATTAGAATAAAAATAAGTTATTGACCCATTTCTTCTAAAGGGACAACCAAGCACAGCATGGACATTCCCCTCATATGAGGATTCGATATCAAATCGATTTTCAACGATAAAAATAATATCTTCCTGACTTTGGGGATCCGTTAAAGTTTGGGATAATTGATTTACTACTTCACCATCTTGAATTTGATAGTAGGTGACTTTACCCCATAAACTGTCATTAACGGAACTATATATTAAATGCACTCTATTGTTGCCATCAATATCCATTCTGACTATATACCCTCTCCGCACATTAGTAGCAATTAATTTATCTTTTGACCAGCCATTACTAGTTTTATAAATGTAGTAAAGGTGATAATACCAATAGTTAGCTAAATGTCTCCTATAAATAATATGAGGATATCCCTGCTGATCTACGGCAATAGTTGCTCCATAATAAATACCGCCTTTGTCTCCAAAATCAGTAGGAACTTGAAAACCTTTAATGAGAAAGTTTCCCAATGAATCAACTTCAGAATATAGAATACCTTCTCCATAGGTTTTCATAGAAATAACATGAGCATGAGAATTCTTTCTATCCACATCAATATCCGGAGTGTCTCCATGATAATGTATTTGAATTGGCTCTGACCAGGTCCAATTTTCCTGTGAATAAAGTACATCTATCTTGACCAATACTGTAATAGCCAGTATTAATAAAATTAAACTCTTATGTATTATAATTTTAATTCTCTCGGACATGAAAGAATATCATCCACTATTCTTAATACCTATTATTTAAAACTATCATTTAAATATTACTTAAATGAATGGATATAAGAGATTTACGGTAAATCATATCCATCACCTAGTGTAACCAAATTAATTCAAGCGAATTTCATGCCATATATTCCTAAATCATATATCATCCATCTCATCAATGGCCACAGAAGGATAATGAGCAAGTTTTTTCTTAAACAGTGTGATCATTTCTTTTAAACGATTCTCTGTCTTGGCTTCAAAACGAAGTACAAGAAGGGGTTGGGTATTAGAGACTCTTACCAGTCCCCAGCCATCTCCAAAAAGCACCCGGGCGCCATCCACATCAATTACCTCATATTCCCTCTTAAAATCTTCTTTCAATTCCTCTACAATCTTAAATTTTTTATCATCCGGACAGGAAATTCTTATTTCCGGAGTGGAATAAAACTGGGGTAATCCATCAATAATTTCTCCCAGCTTTTGTTTCTGCTTAGACAGATACTGCAGTAACCGGAAGGAGGCAAAAATACCGTCATCATAGCCGAAATAGCCATCTTTGAAAAAAATATGCCCGGACATCTCACCGGCAAGCGGAGCTTTTTCATTCCTCATTTTTTCTTTGATAAGGGAATGACCGGTTTTCCACATTAAAGGTATTCCACCCATTCTTTCAATTTCTTCGGGAACTAACTGAGAACATTTCACATCAAAAATTATGGTTGCTCCCGGATTCTTTTCCAGAACCTCCCGGGACAAAATTGTCAGTAATTGATCGGCATAAATAACCTTCCCCTTATCATCCACAATACCCATCCTATCTGCATCCCCATCATAACCAATTCCTAAGTCTGCCTGTTCCTCTACAACTGTAGTGCGTAATTTCTCCATATACTTCATAACAGTGGGATCAGGAAGATGATTGGGAAAGGTACCGTCAGGTTCACAGTAAAGCCGCTCTACTTCACATCCAAACTCTTCAAATATATCCGGAGCAATCGGTCCGGCAGTTCCGTTTCCAGCATCAATAACAATTTTAAATGGTTTCTGAATGTTAATTCTTTCCCTGAGCATTTGCTTATAATGAGATACAATTTCCCGCTTTTCCAATGATCCTTTACCGGTTTCAAAATCTTTTTTATCGATGAGTTCTTTAATTTTAATAATTTCTTCACCATAAATTGAATACAATCCCAAATTCATTTTTAATCCATTATACTCTATGGGATTATGACTGCCGGTCACCATTACACTTCCATCCGTGGAAAAATGAACAATGGAAAAATATACAACCGGAGTTGGTACTTCTCCTATCTTAATAACATGCAATCCAGTGGAAAGTATCCCTTTAATCAAAGCATCTTGAATTCGCTTGGAAGAAAGTCTCACATCTCTCCCCACCGTAATAGTATTCTTTTGTTTTCTTACCATATAGGTACCATATGCTTTTCCTATCATCTCTACAATATCATCTGTTAAATCTTCATCTGCAATTCCCCGGATATCATACGTTCTAAAAATATTATTATTCATCTTTTCTCCTGTTTTAAATAATATGAAATCAAATTTTGCTAAGTTAACATATTCTTATCAATTACTTAATCCCCTTTTTTTATCGGTGTTGAAATCGCAATCGCTATCGATCCTGATCTTACATTCTGTCAGTCTCCCCAAAATCCTTCATCTCCCGTTTTCATGATCCACTCCAATTTTTCATCTGATCCTTAAGAAGCAGGAAACTTTCTTTCCTTAGGCCCTTTATACTTTACTTGAGAAAAATTGATCCTGCGCATAGGGGGTTGAGTAATAATCTCCTCAAAATAGTGAGCAGATAAGCCACAAATCCGGCCAAAAATAAATATTGCTTTGGCACAGGAAAAATCAAGCCCCATATCAGCTACAATGGCTCCGATCACTCCATCCACATTCACCGGCAGGTTAATTCCCCGTACCTGTTTTAAAACATCTTGGGCTATTTGGGATATTTTAACACAATCTCCGACAATATTATTTTTTTCTGCCAGGGACCATAAAATATCTCTCCGGGGGTCCTGGACATGCAATCTGTGGCCCATACCCTCAATCCTTATCCCTGAAGAAATATACTGCTTCATTATAGTATGAGTAGCGTCCTTAAGGGAAATTTTCTCATTCTTGGCCAGAACAGCACATTCAGTAAAAAACTCAGCTGCCTTTCCCCCGGCGCCTCCGTGAACATTGGTAATTGCCCCCACTCCCTGGGCAATACCCACTTCATACTCCGCTCTCACTGAGGCAGCAATAAGGGTGGCCTGAGCAGAAGGCGGAGTTACACCATGATCAATGCAGGCAGTGATCATGGCTTCCATCATTGCTAATTTATCACTGTCTTTTGATTCTCCGGTCAAAGCTCTGTAAATCAATCCGGGAAAATTTTCTTCTGCATTTTTTTCAGTTAATTTTGTCTGATTACCCAGAAAATCAGCCAAATAACTACAGAACCGCCCTAAAGCATAAATTGACTTCTCCACCGATTTATTCTCACCCTGCGGTTGGAATCTAACCAAGTCTTCATCATTTAACACGTACTTCTGTAAACTTTTGGATATATCCTCCCTGGGATTCCGGGGAATAGAAGGTGCTTTCTTTTTGGCTGCGTCACAGGCAAGTTTGTTCAAGGCTCGGCAGTATCTTTCATCCGGGAGCTCTCCCTGAATTATCAACCGGGCAGCTTGGAGAAGAGAACAATGTTCAATAATATCCTGTATTGCGTATCCCCGTATGACCACATTATTGGGACTTACCTCTGTTATTAAGGTACTCCAAAAGGGACGGGGCGGAGGAGTTTCCCATTTTTCTTTCATTTGTTGGAAATACTGCTCAGGATCAAAATATTGTTTATTATTAAGTTCTTTCTCGGCCGCCACAATTAAATCATACTGGCTGTTAACAACTTTTACTCCTGCTGCTTCCAGGGCCTGTTTTTTGGAATTAAAAGTACCAGTTTCTTCTCCCGGAGTTACGATGGCTCCGGCATGGCCCATGGTTTTCCCTTCCGGGGCAAAAGCACCTGAAATCAGGGCAATCAAGGGTTTGGGATACTTAAGGGGATTTTCCTGGATGTCCCGGGCCAGCACTTCTTCCTGACAACCCCCGATCTCACCAGCTATCACCACCGCATCTGTGTTTTTATACTCCATGGCCAGAGGAACCAGATCCTTGAAAGTTGATCCCAGGGCCGCATCTCCACCAATTCCGATCACGGCATTCTGGGCAATTCCCGCACTGGACATGGCATCAGCCATATGATAAAGAATTGCTCCGCTTCTGGATATAATAGTCACTCCTTTGGCTCCCGGCTGACCTGATTTTTTTATCTGAGGTTGAAAAATTTCCGGAAGCATGCCAATTTTTATACGTTCCGGAGGGAAAATCAAACCAGGAGTATTGCCCCCGATCAGAAGAGTATTGTGCTTCCTGGCCGCAGTCAAAATATCCCGCATATCCTTAAGAGGGATAAACTCCGTTATTAAAACAATAAGCGGAATTCCTGCCTCCATGGCCTCCACCGCAGAATCCTTGGCAAAGGAATAATGTCTCCAGATACTGGCTGCCGCAATATGGGGATGTTTTTCCAGCGCTTCTGACACTGTATTATACACTGGTATGATCTCCTGCACTCTGGTACCGCCTTTTCCGGGTGAGACTCCCGCAGTCAGGGTAGTTCCAAATTCACTCATTAATCCTGCATGTTTGGTTCCCTGTGCCCCTAATCCGATAATCATTGTTTCCACGGTATTGGTTTTTTTTATCTTTTCTGCCAGTTCAGGCCTGATTTTATCAATAATATAAAAAAGCATTCCCTCACTAGGATTAATTTTTGGCTTCATGATTGACTTCCTTTATCATTAAATGCTTGCTGGAGCCCTTCCCGGATAATCTCAGCCATAATTTTCTGGTTACCAACAGTTATATGCATAGAGTGTAATTCCTTTGTATATTGCTGTCTGGCTCGGGTTAAATATTCCCGGGCCCGGGGGAGATCGGTTCCCACCATACGACCGTATACCGGAACCACTCTTTTCCCAGCCTTGTCCCTATCCAGCATAGCAGTAATCAATCCCTGGATAAAGGTATCACAGGAGGAAATGCCGCCAAATCTGGAAGTAATGATTACATCCACAATATTATTATCCATCAACAGGTGAAACATATGGGCTACTTTTTCTTTAGAGGGGCCGCCCCCGGAATCCATAAAATTTACGGGTGTTACCTTGCCCTGGAAAAACCTTTCTCCAATATGAACTACTTCATCAATTACTAATATCCCATACCCTGCCCCTCCTGGAACCAACCCCACATAGATTTGTTCCGAATCTTTCTGAAAATTCCCCGGCAGTAAATCCAGGTAGGGAATTCCGGCCTCTCTTGCTCTTACTTCATTTCTGGTGGGTTCGGCCACATCGTGTCTGGCTTCTTTAATGCCTAATAAGGCAAAAATTTCTTTTTGCCTGAACAAAGAATTATCATCTAATACTATCTTGGCGTCTGCAGCCACTAGACCCTCCGGTGTAATGAGCAAAGGATTTATTTCCGCAATCTTACAGTCCAGGTTTTGATAGATCCAGTATAGCCGGGAAATTATATCTTTAAAAGCAGTGCCATATTCCCCCTTTGTATTCAAATGGTGAGTCAGAAAATCCGCTGCCTTTGTGCCTATTCTATCCGGCAAGCCCGGTTCGTTTTCCTTTAGTTCAGCCCGATAAATCAATTCAGGATTCTCCCTGGCTATGGTTTCTATATCCACTCCTCCGGAAGGGCTTACCAAAACCATATTGTTAAAAGTTTCTGGATGCATGGTAACTCCCAAGTATGCTGCTCCTTTATCCTCTACCGCCTTTTCCAGCATAAGCATCTCAACCGTATATCCGTGTATATTCATACCCAGAATTCTTTTAGCAATTTTCTCTGCTTCACTCAGATTATCTGCCCGTTTTACCCCGCCGGCTTTTCCTCTCCCCCCTACTAAAATTAAAGATTTCATCATAACCGGAAAATCACTCACTTTTAGAGCCTTTTTAACATCCTGGGAACGACATATCATTCCTAACTGTCCGGGTACAGGTATCCCCTGTTGGGTGAAAATTTTCTTGGCTTCATTCTCATAAAGACGCATGGTTGCCTCATGGTAAAATTAAAATAAATATCATATACTTATAACTATTCAGATTAATAGGTATAAGGTTCTGAGTTCCGGGTTCAAGGTTATCAGAGTTATACTCACCATATTTTTGTTATATATCTATTCTTTTGTTAATTCAAAAGCTCATTGCCCAGTTTAATTGCCCTTAACTTTTTCAACCTTGATTACAAATAAACCTTGAATTGGGAACCTTGAATCTGAGTCTTACTATGGTCCCCATAATCATGCTACTTATCTCTTTTGCTTAAATTTTTCGCCAACCTCCTCCGGGTATACTCCAGCAATCCGCCTGCTTCCCTGATACCCATAATTGACTCCGGTAATTGGGGAAAACAAAATGTCTTCTCACCCACCCTGATTTCTCCTTCCCTGGCATTTATTTTTATCTGATCCCCCGGAGTATAGGCATCCACACTCTGGGGAGATTCTATCAGCAACAATCCCTGGTTCAGGGAAGCCCGATAAAAAATCCGGGAAAAACTCCTTGCCACTATTGCTTTGATCCCTGCATTTTTAAAACCCACTACCGGCTGTTCTCGTGAACTTCCGCAGCCAAAATTTTTTCCGGCGAGGATAATATCCCCCGGCTTGACCTCTTTACTGAATCCGGGATCCAGATCTTCCAGTAAATGGGGCCTGATCTCTTCCGGAGTCGCACAGGTATAGGTATATTTTCCGGGGAAAAGCATATCCGTATTAATATCATCTCCATATTTCCAGACCTTCATGGTCTCACCTCATTTCTGGGATCGGATATTTTTCCGTACAGAGCAGAGGCTGCCACTGTCTGAGCACTGGCCAGATAAATTTCTGCCTCTTTGCATCCCATGCGTCCCTTAAAATTCCGGTTGGCTGTACTCAGGCATCTCTCTCCCGGAGCCAGCACACCCTGATGTGCACCCAGACAGGGGCCGCATCCGGGCGGCAGCACCACTCCACCTGCGGCTACTAGAATATCCATCAAGCCTTCTTTAATTAACTCCCGGTAAATATTTCTGGAGGCGGGAAGCAGTAAAAGTCTAAAATCCGGGGCAATTTTATTCCCCTTAAGTATACGGGCTGCCTCCCTGAAATCACTTAAACGGCCATTAGTGCAGGTGCCGATCAACCCCTGATCCAGGGGTATTCCTTCCACTTCGGCAATACTCACCACCTTATCAACCGTGTGAGGTTTGGCCACTACCGGAATGAGACTTTTCAGATCAATGTTCAGTTCCTCCCTATAGGCAGCATCTTTATCAGCCCATACTGATTCAAAGCGGTCAGAGTTAATTCCCCGGGAGGCTAGAAATTCCCTGGTAGTATTGTCTGCCGGAAAGACAGCTGTCTTTGCCCCCATCTCAACACCCATGTTGGTCATGGTAAACCGCTCATCCATGCTGAAATTTTCAATATCACCGTGAAACTCCACCCCGCAATAGGTGGCTCCGCCCGCACCTATAGTGCCGATTATATGTAAAATCACATCCTTGGCCGCAACTCCTGGTAAAAGTTTTCCTGTTAGCATGACTTTAAGGGAAGGCGCAACCTTCAGCCACATTTCCCCGGTAAGCAGAAGTGCTGCTGCCTCGGTTCTGTCTATTCCGGTGGACAGAGCTCCCACAGCCCCGTAAGAACAGGTATGGGAATCACTACCCACTACCAGCATGCCCGGCAACACCAGACCTTTCTCATACACCACCTGATGACAGATTCCCTCCCCGATATCAAAAAAATTCTTTATGCCCTGTTCTTTCACAAAGGCCCGGATTTTTTTATGACCTGCTGCCTGTTTCTCACTGGCAGCCGGAATCACGTGATCCAGCACAATAAGGGGCAAATCCGGATCAATTATACCGTATTCCTTAAGTTCCGGTTCAATCTTGGAAATTATAGCAGAGGTATTATCGTGGGTTAAAAGATGATCGGGTTGAACAGTGACTGTCTCTCCCACCTCAACTGAATCTTTCCCTGATTTCTGAGCCAGAATTTTTTGAATAAAGGTTTTTCCCATGATTCGGTTTTTTTTTAGATACAATCTCTTATAATAAAAGATACAAAATTTTCCTCAATATAATAAATTTTTTTAGTTAATTTTTACAGAAGATGGATTATTTCTATATGTTTTATAGATTTTTATACTTCCTACTATGGAGTGAAACATCCGTGATGTTTCACTGATTCAATATTATGGATGCTGCATTCCAAAAAAAAAATTTAATGTACTAAAAATCATCCTTTACTTTTACTAAATTAAAGGGATACTCGGTCCGCAATCTTGAAACATATTCCTTATTATTCTGAATTCTATAATATAGACTGCCAAATTTCCAATTTTCTGCCTGACTGATAAGAGCATGCTTTTGAGGATTATACCACAAATAATTAAGCCGGGCAAAGTAGGATTTTTCATAAGTTATGCATGTATCCCAATAATTCCACCATATCCTTAAAAGTCTTTTAGCTTCTTTAACATATTTTTTCATCCACATAGCAGAAAATTTATGGACATCCTGAATAATAAACGGTAGTGTATCAGCCCTTTGGGGTGCCTCTGCCATAATATGATAATGATTATGTAGTACTACCCACTCTTCAAGTTTCCAGCCTCTTGAGTTAAATCCTAAATGTATTGAGTGAATCAACTTGTGTTTTGCTGAAGCTGATTGCAGCAATTTTTGTTTATGATATATGACTCCAGTAATAAAATATTTTGCTCTGGGGCGAAATAAGTGAGGCGGATTGTGTTTATATGTTTTATAAATATCCATACTTCCTGTTATGGAGTGAAACATCCCTGATGTTTCACTTAGACTATATTCCAAAGATAATACAGTACAGCATCATGGATGCTGTACTCCAAAAGAAAATTACTTTAAAAGAAAAGTTACTTACATATATAATACTGAATTTTCAACTTATTTCAAAATCCCCAAAATTTTATAAATACTCAAGAACATTCCACTAGTATGGAGTGAAACATCCCTGATGTTTCACCAAGCAGCACCATGGATGCTGCACTCCAAAATATAAACAAATATTCAACAGGATGGTCTTTCTACTTCCTCAGTAAATCCTCTTTCGATAAATATGCATCTGTACCTCAGAACAAGAATTGATGATGTGCGATTTCTGATTTATTTCTCCAAAATCTAAAATCGTTAACCATTAATCTTAAATCTTAAGCAAACCTCCTTGCTGATAGATTTTCATCTGAACATCTGAAAAAGGCTGTGCCTGTATTGTTTCCCCTGTTTTTATCCGTATAATAACACCGGTTTTAAAATTAACTCTTATGTTTTCACCGCTTTTTATGCCTGAAGGAATCACCGCACCAGTAATCAGGGGAAAACCGGAATTTATTCCGTTTCTATAATAAATTGGAGCAAATGATTCTGCGATCACCACCTGTATACCCAGGCTCTGCAGACAATCCACTGCCTGCTGCCGGGAGGAACCTGCCCCGAAATTGGATCCGGTGATAATAATATCACCTTTTTCGGCTTTCCGGGAAAAATCCTCCCAACCTTTAAGATTATCGAAGGTGTATCTGGCCATTTCCTTTCTATCGGTTATAGTGAGATAGCGGTTATGATAAATCATATCCGTATCAATATTATCCTGATCGATTACCCAGACCCTGCCCTCAATTTCGGCAGGCTTTTCCTGAATTTGCCGAAACGGTTTCTTTTTTTTCGGTTTTTGAAAAACTGCCCTTTTATTTTCTACCGGTGGGGACAAAATATTATTTTTAGTGGTAATGATACCGCTGACCGCCGAAGCAGCCACCGTTTCCGGAGAAGCCAGGTACATTTCACCTTTTCCCTGCTTTCCGGTAAAATTACGGTTTCCCGTACTTATGGTAATCTCGCCCGGACCATTCTGCCCTATCTGCCCCTTGGCACATCCCGCACATCCGGGATTCCCTACCAAGGCACCTGCCCGCATAAAAATATCGATTATTCCCTTTTCCAGACACTGCTGCCATATATCCCGGGTAGAGGGTACTATTTTTAAAATCACTCCCGGTGCAACTTTCCTATTTTTAAGAATCTCTGCGGCTGCTTTCAGGTCAGAGAATCTGCCATTGGTGCAGGATCCAATAAAAGCGGAATCTATCCTGACATTTTTTAACTCCCTGACCCTGACCACATCTTCCGGATGACCGGGCCGGGATATCAGGGGTTCCACTTTACTTATATCGAATTCCTTTATCTCTATATACCGGGCCTCCTCATCGGCAAATAGGG
>CAZKMO010000035.1:17727-25654 GCA_964554015.1 uncultured bacterium | reverse complement strand
CTTCTGCTCCACTGTGAGTAAGATAATCCAATCCCCATAAAAATATTAGATAATTACCGCATACACCGAAAATAGCAAGGACAGCCAGTAAAATATATTTACCCCGCAGCTTTTTATAACGGGATACTCCTCTTTTTCTAAAAAGTATAAAAAACAAAACTACAGCAGCTATTGATAATCTAAACCAGGTAATGGTTACTGCATCCATATGCTGCAGCATGATTTTTAAAGCAATGGGTAGCACACCCCACATAAGACAGGTAATCAAGGTAAGTCCCAGACCAATCTGCCATTTACCGCTCACTGTATGTCTACTCATATCACTCCCTTACTGATTCAATAAAAATATCTTCGGGGGGAATAAGTTCTCTTAATCTATGTTTATATCTTTCCGCTAAATATGTTAACCCTACTGTATAGGAAGCATTCATCCATCCGAAACCTTCTTTGGTTATATAAGAAAATTCCGTACCTACATTCCCATATTCGGCAAATACTTTATGGGATCTGGTCACCACATTGAATTTCTCCGGTACAGTGCCATTATAATCAGCAGCATTTTTGGTTATGGTATAGAGCCATTTGTACACCAAACGGTTTACATCCTGGTCAAAACCAAAATTTTTTAGTCCCTTCCATACCAGCATTTGATGAGGCGCCCAGCCGTAAGGCCAATCCCACTGTCTTTGTGGTCGTTGAGTTGTAATAATACCTCGGGATGTTCTGGAGGAAGCGACCAGACCTCCAGGGGCTTCCAGGACTTTAAATAATTTCTTTACCAAGACGACAGCTTCCGATTGTGACAAAAGAAAGGTTTCCGGATTATAAGAATCACAGGCCCATAAAGGATACAAACAGGTACAACTCATATATCTGTGTTGTTGGTTTAGTTTTGAATCATAATCAAAAAAGATACCTGAAGTCTGATCCCATAAATATTTTCTTATAAGTATTTTTCTTTTTTTTGCTTTTTCCCACCAAGTATCGGAATTTTCTCTATAACTTTCATCGAATTCGATTTCACCCTGGAATTCGGTTTGTATTAGATCTGCAATGTCTATTTCATATTTATAGAGCAGGGAATTCAAATCCACGGTTACGAAATCGGCACATCTGTTTTTCCCCTGTACAAACCAGCGGTAAGAGGTATCATGCCCAGATTCCCGCATAGCCCGGTCGTGTTTGAAAAATTGATCTAACTCGGAATCTACAATAATTCCCTGAGTATATCTTTTTTTAAACTTTTCTATCGACATCCCCCATTTTCTGGCATATTTGCTGTAGATATAATTATAATGACCTGGTTCAACTTCCGGGGCCGGTCCCTCTCCGCTTCCGGCATATCGGCTCAATCCTGTTTCAGTAAGATGATGGGGATTCATCCAGACCTTTTCATATTCATAAATGGCTGCCTTAATTACTCTTTTCAGCCATTGTTTGGATCCTCTGTTCTTTTCCATATTACTATACACTACTTTTATCATGGAAGTTAGA
Organism: uncultured bacterium; assembly: GCA_964554015.1. Lineage (GTDB taxonomy): Bacteria > Zhuqueibacterota > QNDG01 > QNDG01 > CAYUAG01 > CAYUAG01. The sequence goes on along the minus strand of CAZKMO010000035.1, from coordinate 24,160 downwards.
AAAGGAGGTTGAGAACGGGTTAAATAATAGGTTCGGTTTGCATTTAATATCTTATTATAATGATTGATCTCATAGACAAAATTATCCACAAGGGAACGGGCAAGTTGAATTTTCCCATCCGCAAGAAGACCCAGAATAATAAAATAGCTGTCCCAGCCGTACATTTCATTGAATCTTCCTCCCGGCACCACATAGGGAATTCCCTTAATTTCTCCCTCTTCGGACTCACATAATCCCAGACTGAGTAAACCGTGTCTTCCTTCCAGAGTTTCTACATAGGAAGGCGTTATCTGTTCGGGCATGATCACAACCTCGAGATTTATATTCGGATACTTCCCTTCAGCTTGAAGGAAATAACTGCAGGCAAAACTATCAGAAACCGGAACATAGAGATAGGTAGTCTTATTATTAACCATTTTGGGATCGGGAATCACATCAGGTAATGATCGCAGGTCGATCTTACGAGTAAGGTTTTTCCAGTACTGGTTCCGGATCAGCCGGGAAAGTCGATCCACCGGATTCTCATACACCCGGTTTAAATTCAACGTAAGTGTATCTTCCTGAATCTTCTTTGCTGAATACAATTCCTGTAACAGATTGGACAGGTAATAAACAGTCTCAACTTTTATGCTGTCTCCCTTTAGAGTTTTCAAATAAAAAATCCCATCTCCCCTGCTGTTATTGCTATGCAGAGTATCATCAACTGTAATTTTCAGATCATTATCAGTGTCCTCTTCTTTCAAAAGCTGAGAGAAAGTCTGCTGTACTTTAATTTGAATCCCTTGCTTATCACTTCCTTGTTTTTTTTGGCAATTGAGTAATAGCAAAACTAAGAACATACCACTGATTTTCACAGATTTAATCAATAAATCGCATGAATTCAACATTATCATTCCTGATTTTTACAATCTAATTTTATTTTTAACACAGAGCATGCAAAGAATGTTAAAAAAATTAATACTCAGCGTACACCGCGTTTCGGCGTTAATAAAAAATTAACTTCCTTTTTCCTCTTTTTTTGAAGATTTTTTACCGGAACTGGGTTTAAAATCCTTGACTGTATCCACAATTTTGGGAACCAGTTCCAAAAATTTGGAAAGCCCGGTACCGTCTTTTTTAATGGTAACCAGCTCAACTTTTTCCTCCCTGATCACAAAAAAGGCAACCGGCTCAATGGATGCTCCGCCCCCGGTGGCCTCGCCTGAACCTTCTTCTTCCTTTTTACTGCCTCCTCCGGCCCCGAATCCTACTGAAAGCTTGGTCACCGGAATTATGGTTACATTTTCCAGTTTAACCGGTTTTCCGATTATGGTTTCAGTTCTGGATATTTCCTTAAGCCTGGAGAGTACGGTGTCAACTAATTCTTCAATTATCATATGGATTTCTCCTTTATTTTTGTAAGACTACTTCTAATTGTTATCCATAAAAATAAAAATATTATTTTATACACTACTATTGGCAGTAGTACTTCTGCCAGAAATTTATATTTTTGCTCTTCAAATTCAGGTCTGAAATCAATAAAATCAGAATGAATCGTCAACGGCAGCACCCAGGCAGAGACAATGCCGGTAAGATAGGGATCACTGCTGCAGAAATTTAATTTAATTTGACTATGTTTCCAATCAAAAATAGAAATAATTTTATTTATTGAAATTATATTTTTTCTTTTTATTACTTTTTTAAAATTGCCTAGGGATTTAGTAATTTTTTCTACTGGTTTTTTACTTTGACTTTTCTTTTGCATAAATCTGTTAAGGGATATTTTCTGACGGAAAATAATAAAATCAAGATTTGTTCTGTTTTGCTCAATAGTAAATCTCAATCTGAATAAATTTAAAAAAGAGGAAAGATTCAACAGAAAATTAAAGTTTGTATCCTGAAAAGCGCATTTAATTTTTATAAGATAAGGACCGAATAATATATATAAGATAAAAATAATAAATATAAAAATTATAAGTATTATTATACTCATATCCTTAATAATAGTACAATAATTTATTAATAGCAAGGGGAAAATAAATCGATAAATTTTCTCTGGATAACCAAGCTAGAGAAAAAATAAATTACAAAATAATTCTTGTCTCAGTTGTTTTTATAAAAACTAAGCTTTATCTTTTTATTTACTTGGAAAAGGGAGAATTTTATTAACACTAATAAAATAAAAGTTAAAGAAATTTTCAATAAGTGGGCATTGGATTATCATGCTGAAGGTATGGAAAAAGGGCACTGGCAGCGAGTGAAGCAAGCTTTTAAATTCATTCCTTCATCTCCGGGAAATTATCTTGAAATTGGAATTGGCAATGGTTACGGAATACACTATATGGCTCAAAATCAATATAAAAACGGCTGTTGCTATGGATTAGATATCAGTCCCAATATGGTGGACGCCGCCAAGCTACGGACAAAAAGTCTTAATAATGTTATTCTCCAGGCCGATGATTTTCTCACCTGGAAACCACTCCGGAATACAAAATTCTCCGCAATTTTCTCCATGGAAACCTTTTACTACTTTTCCGACCTTAAAGCAGGTATTGCAAAGGCTGCTTCTCTCCTGGCGCCGGGAGGTATATTAATGATTCTGGTGGATTATTACTATGAGAATAAGGAATCTCATTCCTGGCCCCGGGAAATGGATATTATCCTGACCTTGTGGAAAGCAGAAGACTACAAAAAGGTCTTTCAGGAAATTCCTTTAAAAAAGGTAGAACAGAAACAAATGAAAGATCATTCACATAAAATTGGAACTCTCTGTACCTGGGGATATAAAACCTGATAAAGATATCAACCAACGTCGGACTTACTAACAGTCATAAATTATAATTTCGCGTTTACTAAAGAATGGCAAGAATATTAAACCTCTAGAAAATTTGAAATCCTTCACTTCATTCAAGACAGGCTCTTTGGGAGGGTTGGCTTATATTGTCAGTCTGAGTTCATCGAAGACTGACAATATAAAAAAAAATTAATCAGATAATACATCCTTTAACCCTCTCCCCCCTGGATTCCCGCTTTCGCGGGAATGACAAATTACCCTATATCTTTTTTCAACCGGGGAAACCACATACCCACCTCCCGCATATAATCTTGATAATCCTTTCCAAACCGTTCCAATAATAATTTTTCTTCATATCGGCATAAAAAATACAGAAATATTGAGGCAATTATCATTATAAACAAAGAAGCTAAGGACATACTCATTATAAATAAACCCAAATACAATAACACTTCACTCAGATATATGGGATGCCGTACAAACCGGAATACTCCTTTACGAATTACTGAAGGAGTTACTCTCTCCTCATGAAATACAATCCGTAAACCAGTGTAGGAGCAAAATCCTGAAATTATCAAAATTATTATCCCTAAAGGATTCCTTATCCAGTCAGGAACTACTTGATTCAACTGAGTGGTATAGTTCAGAAAAAAAGAATCAGGAATCCATACTCCAAAAAATAAAATGGCAAATAATAATTGACCGGCATCTCCAATTGTATGCTCCCCGGTTAGATCATTTCTTTCCCCCCATCGCCTTTCATGTGGTGATTTTGGTTTATTCATGAATTTTTTCCTTTTTCTCTAATTCACAATCCTTATACCTAATAACTTATACCTCTTTTATCTTTTTTCTTTTGGATTTTGGATTTTTTCTTTATTTTTATCACCTTATACCCCTATTTCCCCTATATCCCATATTACTATATTACCCAATTACCCAATAAACTTATACCTTATACCCAATACTTTTTCCTTTATCTTTTTTTATATTTTGTCCCTTCGACTAAGCCTGTACTGAGTTAATCGAAGTACTCAGGACAAGCCTTTATCCCTTCAACAAGCTCAGGGCAAGCTTTTATCTTTTTTCTTTTGTCTTTTTTCTTTTGTCTTAATTAGGTCTTTTATCTTTGACATCTATAATAACTAACAGATTACTTTAATGCAACTCTTTTCTTAAGGACCACTTAGATCAATAAAAAACCCCGACTCCGCTAAGAATCGGGGTAAAAGCTTTAAAAGAATACTATATTACTTCAACAACATCATTTTCTTTGCTTGTACAAACCTATCCGTTTTTATGCAATATACATAGATACCAGAAGGTAAATTTTCCGGCTTATATTTTATTTCATGAACTCCTTTTTTCATTTCTTTGTTGACTAAGGTAACAACTTTCTGACCGGACAAATTATACACTTCCATCTCCACAAAAGTGTCCAGAGGCAAACTAAAACGTATGGCAGTTACCGGATTAAAGGGATTGGGTGAATTCTGAAAGAGTTTGAATTCCTGAGGTAATTGCTCAGAGTATTGATCCTGAATCAAGGTCTGCATGGGTGAGGAAAATTCTGAGGTATTACCTTCACTGTCAGTAGCAGTGGCCGTAATATTTAATTCATCAGGAAGTTCACCGTTAAAATTGAAATTTCCGGATGCATCCGACATTGTGTCCCCTAAATAGATAGTTCCTTGATAGTCCTCATCCGCAAAAATTTCTATTGTAGAATTGACAGGTCCGGTCCCGGATACCGAATTCGCAGTAACACTGGTTATATCCGGGGGGGACAATTCTCCATTACCACCATTTTCATTGCTAATACCTCCCCAGCCATTATTAAAAATCCTATTGCGGCTTATATTATTTCTAAGGGCCTCACTTCCATATATTTGAACTCCATATACTGAATTATAGGCAATAGTATTTTCTTCGAGATGATTATCTGCAGCATATATGCTTATGCCAGAGGAACCATTGCCAAGATGATCATCTGACTCATCATAATTACACCCAATATAATTATTTATTAAAACATTACCACTTCCTTCAAGATAAATACCATATCTATTACCTCCTATGAAATTATCAACAACCTCATTACTATCACTATTGTTAAACATAAACAAGCCATATTGATCATTTCCTAGAGTATCATTTTTAGAACTGTTCAATCCAATAATATTTCCTATAATTATATTATGAGATGAGCCTCCACTCATATAAATTCCATGTAATATATTTCCAGAAATTATATTTGGTATTGTATCCAGAGGACTAATTTGTAACCCCCTGCAATTATTCACACTGATACCATTAGAACCATTGGGAGAAAGTTCGGAACCATCTGCAGTAACTCCTATATAACAACCGGAAATCCTTCCTCCCTCAACTTGACTAACCGAAACTCCATTTCCTCCAAAATTAGCAATTACTAAACTTATAATTTCTACTCCGGAAGCACAAATATATAATCCGGTAGTGTTCGTACCTGCATTGCTACCATCCAGCATGATTTCCGGACCAAAGGGATTTGTCTGTTCTCCTATATACTCAGCCTGGGAAGTACCATCAATGACCAGTCCTTCATCTGATATGGTGGGTAAGGTACTGGTGGGACTAATGGTCCAAACTCCTGTATTTGAATTATATCCGGATCCGGGCTGCCCCTTAGGAATATTAAATTTTATAGAATCCGGACCTAGGTTATTATTTGCCTGAGTAATGGCATCTCTTAAAGAACCCGAACCAGTATCATTGGTATTGTTGACTATAATAGCTCCACCGGGTAATACTGGAGTTTCAGATCCTGCGGATAAAGTCAATTGGGCATAAGCCCCTGTGCCGAAATTACCATCTCCAATAGTGTAGCTTGCTGTAGCCGTGAATTCCTGATCCGAACTCTGTTCCCAGATTTTAAAGGTCATGGCTTCTCCATTCTGATAGCCATCTATCTCCGGGGTCTGGCTGTCATCTGCCCAGGCAGATAAGGCTAATGGGGTGCTGCCGTCCCATACAGATGCACCCACACATAAATCAGCCGGAATGAAAACCCCTATCTCATCTCCAATTGATAAGGCACTTTCATTCAGGGTAGCATCATCAATCACAATGCTGTAACTGTCACCAGTATGGGAAGTAAAGGTAAAATGAGTGGTTTGAGCTAAAAGTATTACTGGTAAAAATAATCCCATTAATATAATCACTATTCTTTTTTTCATCTTACAATCCTCCTATAACATCATTAATATTACTTACAGTTTCTTGAAGTCTTCCTTAGAATTCTTTACCTACCCGGCTTTAATCCTCAGGATAAATTAAAGTATCAGCTTGACTCATATAGAGTAAATAACCCTCATTAGGTTCCAGATTTCCCAGAGTATTCACTGAATTGGGAATATAAAACTCACCCTCATCATTCTTTATAATTACCAGATTTGGTAAAATGGAATTCAAAACTCCGGAAACATTTCCTTCCTGTTGAGGTAAATAACTTACTAAATTCCACCCTGTTTTCAGGATAAGAGGAGTGGTCATTTGAACCTGTTCCCCTGGTACTGATAAATTATCTTCTGCTGAAACATAAACTTTATATCCTTCCAAAATATCAATCAGGCCTATGGTATTAACTGATCCAGGGATATAAAACTTTCCATCTCCGTT
>CAZKMO010000035.1:0-17717 GCA_964554015.1 uncultured bacterium | reverse complement strand
CCACGATGACCAGATTAGAAACATTCTGCATCACATTTTCTATAGATAAATTATCTGGTTCCACATTAAAGGATATCCAGCTCCAGCCCTGGATTAACGAAATTTTCTGGGTATCGGTGACACTTGAGGACGACATCACGGCAAAATCGGAAAAATGGCTCACTTCACCACAAATAGAATCCTTATCAACATTAATCATAGTAGTAATATCCTGCCAGGGTCCGGAGGGACTCTCATAGACCTGCAGGGTAAGAGCAGATTCCTGGGCCAGAGTCATTCCGGTATCATCATAGTGAATACAGATTTTAGCCATACCAGTAAAAGTAGCGTTGGAACTGATATCATAGTATACCGGTGAAGCTGAAGGAACAATGCTGAATCCACCCGGGGGAACTGGACCGGATACTTTTGTATTCAGGGTGGTATTCCCAGCCGTAGTCACATTATCAAAGGTTACGGTTACATCACTGCTTAAGGGTACTTTTACCTTGCTTCCGGTTTGGGTATTGGTACTTGCAGAAGAGGAAATTGTGAAAGTAGCACTGCTCACATCTGTAACCGCCGGAGGTAAAAGCACCGTAACTTTCATCAGACATTGAGTAGAAGGTGTATTGGGAACCTCCCAGCCATAGGATCCCGAAGTCCCTATATTGGTTTTATAATTAATAAAGGTATAGGAAGCTCCATTATCAGTGGAATACTCCATTTTCACATCATAATTATCAATTCCTTGTCCATGCCAGACAATGTAATGAGTGGTTCCCGCAGTCCAATCTTCCCCTCCATCTGGAACATCCAGAGCAATAAATGCAGTTATGGAAAAAGCTGCATTACTGACATCGGAAGGATTTCCATCCGCAGCATCGGATATACGAACCAGACATTGAGAAGAAAAATCCTGGGGTACTGTCCAGGTATAGGAACCGTCATTAGCAGTACTGCTGATAATGGATGTGTAGGAATATCCATTATCACTGGAATACTCAATTTTCACCGGACTGGTAAAATTGCTTGAACTCCAGGTGATATAGTGAGTAGTACCTGCATACCAGCTTTCACCTCCATTAGGGGCATTAACAGTGATTGATTCAGAAGGAGTTGTGCCCCCTTTCTGACCAACAACTTCATCAATAGCAACCTGTCCCTCATATAATCCGGACATGGCACCCATTATTTGGATTGTTATTTTCTTAACGGTGTAATTAGTAGGAAAGGTTGAAATAGAAGACCAGTCAAAATCTACAGTATTCCACACAGCGCTGACATTGAACCAGGAACTGAAAGTGAGTGGATTGTTCAGAAGTTGATGACTATAAAAATAACGGTTCTTTGCCTGATCTTTATCGTATACAGTAACGATGATATTTGCGTATAAGGTTGATCCTACCGTCATATTGTCAACGATTTTAGCAGACACGCCTGTTGTATTCTGCCAGCTGGAAATAGCAGATAAATCCGGTGAATTGAACTGCATGATCCAGTAGGTACCAGATGAACCGGTAATGCCATGTCCTCCCAGAGTGCGGAAAAGCAGTGATCCGGATCCTGCAGTCGGAGTAGGGTAGTTAACAAGACTTGTCCAGGAAAAGGTGAAATAATTGGAATAAGGCCCGTTCATGCTTTCATCATACGCCCCCTGCATAGTCCATCCCTGCACGGTACCAGTATTGAAATCGTATTTTTGAGCTAAAATTTTGGTGAATAAACCCATCACACCAATAAAAACAACAAAATAGAATACTTTCTGTCTCATAATTATTCCTCCAATGTTAATTTGTACTTATCTCATTTTCACAATATTTTCTATATATTAATTACGAACAGAAAATGAATATTACATAAAATTTTTCTTTGATTTTTCAATATCTATGATTTATATTTTATAAAGATATAAAATTATGTAATTCCTGTTAATCAACCGTATATAATATAGAAGATAAATTTGATGAAAGCGGAAACGCAAAATCATTCCCAAAATGATAATATTTCTAATTGGATTGAACAATATCTTCAAACCGGTAACAAGCAATTTTTGGGGGAAATTTATGAAAGGTATAAAGAGCGGCTTTTTTTCCATTGCCTGAAAATCATAAGAAATCAGGAAGAGGCCAAAGATATGACCAGTGATGCTTTCATAAAAGCTTTTGAAAACATTCATACTTTTAATACCCATAAACCATTTTATCCCTGGCTCTGCAAAATAGCCACTAATCTATGCATTGATCAAATCCGAAGAAAAAAAATTATTGTATTCAAGCCAATCGATGAGAGAATTGATAAAATAAAAACAGAAGAGACTATATCTAATATGGAAAGAAAAGAAATTGCAGAAAAAATTAAAAAAGTTATAAATAAGTTAAAGAAACCTCAGAAAAGATGCTTTTGTCTCTTTTATATCCACCAGAAATCATATAAAGAGATTTCCCAGATAACCGGTTTCTCTTATAATCAAGTTCGGTCTCATATTCAAAACGGAAAAAGACATTTTAAATTAGCCATGCAACAATAAATAACCGTAATTAATTAATAGAGAGATAATTAATGAAAAACAATAAACTGAATAGGGAACAATACCAAGAATACTTTAAAGATTTAATACCTCGAGATACCAGTCAATGTCCAGAATCTGACTTATTACAAGAGTATGTCAATAAAAATCTATCTAAAAAGAAAACCCAGGAAATAGAGGAACATCTAAATTTCTGCCCCTATTGTGTACAGGCTATTCAGAAATTACTCTCTGTCCAAGATATAAAAAACATTAAACAACAGTTCGGGAAAAAGTGGACAAAAATTGAAAAAAAATTAGACAATCAATTCTATACTTCCCTTGATTCCTTAAAAAGTACCAAAAAAGACTTCCCAAAAATTTCTTCCCGGAAAAGATATTTTGATTTTATTAAAGAAAAAGGGCAGGAATTTATACATACCTTGCATCCCGGAAAAGCCCTAGCTTATGCAGGTTCAGTAGCAATTATTCTTATTCTAAGTATTTATTCTCTTGCCTTTTTCAGCCGTTCAGATAATTTTTATTTAGCAGAGATTGAACCTGAAAAGCAGAGTACACTCAGGACTGGTGTGGACTCAGCGTCTATTTTAACCCAAGGAATGCGATTATTTAATCAGGAGAATTATGCCCAGGCAGTTAAACAATTCCAACTTTTCCTGAATGAAAATCCCGAAAATTTCCCAGCCAATTATTATGCAGGGCTTTCTTTTCTGTTGTCTGCTAAAAAAGGCCTTCCGGGACTGTCCTATACCTATGATCAAACTAAAGTATCTGCAGGTATTGCTTATTTAAACCAGGCCTTACAAAATTCTGAAAATAATAAATTTTACAGGGAGGATTGTTACTGGTATTTGGGCAAGGCTTTTCTTATGAAAGGAAAGGCATCTGAAGCCAGAGAATTTTTTCACAGAATTATTCAGTTAAATCATCCTTATCTGATCCGCAAAGCAGCTGCCAAGGAAATGCTGGCAAAATTACATTAATTTGGATATAGAAGTAAATTAATTAGATTACCTACCAATCAATATAAAGGGAGCCCAGTAAAAAGGATCCTGCATTATATCTTTTGAGGTAATCAAATCAATCTTAGCCTTTTGCAGGGCTTTATTTTTTTTATACCCCTTTTTTATATATTTATAAAATTTATCCATCAAAACCGCTGTGGATCTATCTTCCACGGGCCAGAGAGTGACAACCAGGGAAGGAATCCCTGCATATAAAAAAGCCCGGGATATTCCCATCAATCCCTCCCCTCTTTTAAGTTCACCCAGACCGGAATTACACCCGCTGAGAACCACCATATCTGCATTCAGTCTCATATTATATATCTCATAGGTCTGCAACAGTCCATCTTCGGTTTCATTATCTGCCTGGGATAATACTATTTTTGAGTACATGGGTTGGATATCATCCACTAAAAAATGGGTGGCCAGGTGTATATTTTTATAATCGGCTGCTGATTGTTTAAAACATCTTTCAGTTGCCTGTTTTCCTGTGTATACAGTTGGATTCTCAAAATTTTCCGCTATTTTTTTAACTTCTGCCTCAGCATTGGGCAGTTGCTGAAATTCATTTCCACGGAAAAGAGTTCGATATTTGACCAATTTCACCAGTTGTTCCAGAAAGCCTTCTTTCTTTTCTGTTTTAAATAAGGGATTTCCCATGGCCAACAGACTATTATTTGCTCTTTTTTTAATTATTAATTCCGGATTAAGCAAACTGGCAGAGGCAGCATAGGAGATGGCATAATCCTGGATCAGATAGGTTATTTTTTGCTGCGTTGTATCTGTTACTAAAATTTCAAAGGGGAAATAATTCAGGATATCATCCGGAATTATAATCAGCTCCTGAGTATTTTTTAAATAATCAGCTGCCGGTGCCTCCAGTAAATCCTTATACAATTGATAGAGCAAATCCAATCTGACATTTGCCCAGCGGTAATCCACAGGGATTTCGATTACTTCTTTTTGTTTATTAAAAATGGGACTGATTTCTGCCAGTCTATTTTCAAGTTCTGTTTTGGTTAAACTAAGGGTTATAAACTTCCGATCGGTTTTACTTATAATCCACATAAAAATTTCATCCTGGCCCACAAAATATTCTAGCAACATTTGCTTATCATTCAGAAGATGTTGTTGCACCTCTTGCATACCAAATATTTTAGGATTGGTTAAGGTATAGTATTGAGGATATTTCTCCCGAAGTTCATTCACTACTTTCACCTTTCCTCTTTTTAGCTCTTCAAGTTGTTCCTCTAGATTAGAAATAAGCAGCTTATTTTGCGATTCTTTAGATATATTCAATTCAATGGATAAGGTTTGATATTTCTTTTCAATATCATGTTCATACGCAATAAAACTCTGTCGCAGACTATCCGGAATCTCGGAGAGATTCTGAAAAATTTTTCCCTGATACACAATATCCAACAAGGTTCTGGCCTTTGCTTTTTCGGCAATCTGGAAGGATTGCACATCATAATTCTCAGAGGGATATTGTAAATGTAAATTAGAACATACTGTAATCGCCTGGTCATATGCCTGGATATTATAGGCAAAAAATCCAGTTTTAAATTCTTCTGAGGTTATGGAACTCCGTATGTTTTCAACTTGCTTAACAGCTTGCTCAGCATAGAATAATGATTTTTTATAGTCCTTCTGCTGATAACAGGAAACTGATAGTCCCAGGTTGGCTTGTAAAATACTTCCGGGTTCATTTATATTTTGGGCAACTTTGAGTGCTTCGGAAAAATATTGGAAAGCAGTTGCATATCTCTTTTTATTCATATATAAATCGCCTAGATTAATGTTTTCACTTGCTATAAGCGATTTCTGATCGAGACTCCGGGTAATCTTCAAAGCTTCTTTTATATATTGCTCTGCCTTATCATTATCTTTTGAGCCGATATATAAACGACCAATATTTCCCAATAAAGTTGCCTCGGATTTCTTGTCCTGAATTTCTTTATTTATAGAGAGTGCTTGATTATATAAGTCCAAGGCCTTATCATACTCTCCTTCTGAATCATAAATTGTTCCGATATTAGTCAGATTTCTTGCTTCTCCGGATTTATTTCCAATTTCCCGGGATATCTCTAAAGCCTGGTTATAATAATCCAAAGCTTTCTCGAAATCACCCAGTAATCCATAAATAATTGCCATATGTCCCAGCTGTAAATTCATCCCAATTTTATCACCAATTTTTCTGGAAATTGCTAAGGCATTTTTATAACAATCAAGAGCTATGGAATAATTACCCAAATTCATGTAATTTACACCCATTGTATTTAATATTCTCCCCTCACCCCATTCAAATTTTAACGATATAGCCAGCCGCAGTGCCTGGTTACAGTATTGCAAAGACTCGGTATAATTGCCGTAGCTCCAGTATACCAATCCCAAGTTCCAGAGATTTAAGCTTTCTTCCCTTTTATCACCTGTTTCTTTTAAAAGAAATAATGCTTTTTTAAAATATTGTAAAGCATCTGCATAATCAGCTTTCATATAATACACCGAGCCTAAATAGCGCAAATAGGATCCTTCTAACCTCTTATTTTTGGTTTCTTTCATTTTTTCCACTGCTTTATGGAGATAAGTAGCAGCACTATCCAGTTCAGAAATGTTCATGTAAATGCATCCAATATTACCCAGCATTCTTCCGTATTCCTTGTTATAGCCGATTCTTCCAGCTATATGCAAGGATTTTTTATTAAAGGTAATTGCTTCTGCATGGTTTCCCAGATAAGAATGAGCCAGTCCAATATTCCCCAAAAAATTACATTGAAATTCTAAATCCCTATTTTCTTCTGCCAAATGCAAAGCATATTGGGAAATTCTTATAAGCTCATTATAATTTGATTGATAAAAGTAAATAGTACCTTTGCTAATATAAGCGTCCAATAAATCCTTTTTAATTTCCAGGGCTTTATCTATGTTTGGTAACGCAAGATCCCAGTGCTCCTGTAATTGATACAGATACCCCAGACCATAATAGGCAGCTGCATTCTGAGGATCGGAATCTATCATTTGTTCCAGGAATTTTCGAGCTTTCTCGATTTTATTCAGCTTATTCATAATAATGACATAATATCTGATACCCACAGCATAACGGGTATCAAATTGAAAGGCTTTATCACTATACGCCTGTGCCTTCTGGTAATTATCTTTTATCCAATATATCCAGGCAACTGTAAATAAAGCATAAGCATTTTCAGGATCAGAATGCAGTAAGTTATTGAAAAAGATTAAGGCTGAATCCAGCTCGCTCTTTTTGTTATATACTTGAGCTAATTTCAAATATGCCCTGGCCAGAGAGGGATTCTCATTAATACTTTGTTTCAGGATTTTGATAGCTTCATCGTATTGCTTGGATCCGATTAAAAGTAAAGATTTCTTGTATGAAGACGATAGGATTGAGTCACTATCTTTAGTTTGACTGTATAAATAAGATGATAATAAGGCAATCACTATAAAGGCAGATATAAAAGTAGCGGATAAAATATTTTTTTTAATCCTGATCCTCATAGAGAAATCCCCAATTATTTCATCCCATCTTCTGATAAATCAGATTAGTTCAATCCCCTGATTATGCGGAAATCCTTTAATCTGATATTATAATATAATATCATAAAGTAACCATGGAGTAACCTGAAAAGGTAAAGCAAAAATCTTAAAAGTACAAGAAAATAATCCTATTTTCTAATTTAAAGTTATCTTAAAGGTAAAAATGCTTTAAATGGAATGAAAAAAAGTATAAATACAAAATAAATAAAATAATGGAATTATGGATTTATGGAAAAATGGAAGAGTAAGGAAAGTTGAGTATATTTTTCTACCCGCAATGCGAATATCCGCAGGATCGGCAAAACATGCATCCGCCTTCGGTTTCCATAGAATTACCGCAGTCCGGGCATTCCAAACTGGTCAATTCCAAAGAATTTTCTTCAGACATGTCATAATGTTCATGATCCTTTTCCGCTGTTTCTTTTTTTACTTCGGGATTCTCCCCAAACTCCTTCCTCAGAATCTGACCAATACCATCCGGTACAGACTTTATCAAACTTCCCTCATTCCACACTGGTCGTGATCCGGTGATCCCCATCAAGGTATTACTGACATCATCCACTTTAACATTATTCTGCAAAGCTATGGAAATCAATCTGCCAATAGCTTCAGAAAGGGCTGCCGTATCTCCTCCACTTTTACCAATATTGGCGAATACTTCCACTGGTGCATAATTATCATCCGTATTTATAGTAACATACAAAGATCCCTGACCGGTATTTAATTTGGATGTAAAACCACGCAGTTTGGAGGCACGTCCCTTTTTTATAACCTTCTTTTTAGTTTCCGATGTTCCTTTATTTAAGACCTGCTTAACTCGACTGCCATCGCGGTATATGGTCACTCCTTTACAGCCAAGGTCATGAGCCAACCGGTATACCCGGGCAACATCTTCTATGGTTGCACTATTGGGGAAATTAACTGTTTTCGAAACTGCATTATCAGTATACTCCTGAAAGGCAGCCTGCATACGGATATGCCACTCCGGTCGTATATCATGAGAAGTAACAAATATATTTTTAAAGTCCTCTGGAATATTATCAATATTTTTAAGAGTACCTTCTTTAGCAACCTTTTCTTCAATACTCTTTGAATACAGACCTTTCTTTTTTAAGGTTTCCAGAAAGAAAGGGTGAACTTCTGGCAGTTTATCATCATCCATTACATTTCGAACAAAGGAAAGAGCAAATAAAGGTTCAATACCACTGGAACATCCTGCAATTATACTAATGGTCCCGGTAGGAGCAATGGTGGTTCTGGTGGCATTACGTATTCTCATTTCCCCATTCTTCTCATATATACTCCCCGGATAGGCAGGAAATGCCCCTCTCTTCTGAGCCAGTTCCTGCGATTTCTTTTTTGCTTCTTCATTTATGAATTCCATTACCGCCTGAGCTGTTTCAACTGCCTCTTTGGAATTATAGGGAATTTCAAGTTGTATCAACAGATCGGCAAAGCCCATCACTCCCAGTCCAATCTTTCTGGTTTCCTTGGTTTGTTTATCAATTTTCTCCAGAGGAAATTTATTTTTATCAATAACATTATCCAGAAAATGGACTGAATTTCTTACTGTCTTTTTAAGTTTTTCATAATCTACAACCCATTTCCCTTCCTTTTCCACCACCATTTTGGAAAGATTGATGGAACCGAGATTACAGGATTCAAAAGGAAGCAGAGGCTGCTCTCCGCAAGGATTTGTGGATTCAATCTCACCCAGATGCGGAGTTGGATTATCCCGGTTGATTCTATCAATGAAAATCACTCCAGGGTCTCCATTCTTCCAGGCATAATATACTATTTTATCAAAAACTTCTTTTGCATTCAAAGATTTATTTACTTTCTTGGAATGGGGATTAATAAGATCATAATCCTGGCCAGCTTCCAGGGCATTCCAGAATTGATCGGTCAAAGCAACTGAAATATTAAAATTATTCAGGGAATCATTGTCCTCTTTACAGGTGATAAAGGATTCAATATCAGGATGATCAACCCTAAGGATGGCCATATTCGCTCCTCTGCGGGTGCCTCCCTGTTTGACTGTTTCGGTTGCGGCATCAAATACATGTAGAAATGAAATAGGTCCGGAAGCTATCCCATGGGTGGATTTAACAATATCATTACAGGGCCTGATCCTGGAAAAAGAAAAACCTGTCCCTCCACCTGATTTATGAATAAGGGCAGTATTCTTCACTGCTTCAAAAATTGAAGTCATGGAATCATCTATGGGAAGAACAAAACAGGCAGAGAGTTGACCGAGTTCACGACCAGCATTCATAAGCGTAGGAGAATTAGGCACGAATTCTAAATTAGTCATCATTTGAAAAAACTTCTCTTCACTCTTTTCTGCCTGGGCTTCGGATCCATAGAGTTTATCCGCAGAAGCAATAAATTTTGCCACTCTTCTGAATAACTGTACAGGAGTTTCAATTACATTTCCCTTTCTATTCTTTTTTAGATACCTTCTTTCTAATACAGTAAGAGCATTATCGGTTAAGGGTATATTAATGGAATCGTCATGCATATCGGTATCATGGATATTGTCTTCCTTTGTTTTCTCTTTATCAGATATTGGGGATGGGGAAACGGTTTCGGTTTTTGTCTTATTACCATTACCATCAATATTAAATAAATCACTTGCAAAGTTATTTTTTTCCATGGTATCCCCTTATCTTGTTATATGCAGATAATTTTGTAAGATATAACAACATAAATAAACTTAAAATAAATGTCAAGAAAAAAATACTATATATTGTATTTTTCCCCAAAAAAATACAATAAATTGTAATTTTCTTATATTATATCTATGCTCAATTTATTTTTTTATGTTTGAGATTACTTATTTCTAATTAAAAAAATTGTTAAAATAAACTTAATTACTTTAGGATTATTTTTTTCCTCAATCAAAGAATATATTTGTTATATTAATTTTCTCAAAAAATAACTTGCTTTCTGTATTATATTTTATTATATTAGACCCATAAACTGACTATGAGTCATTTAATGAATATAGTTTATCTATTCAACTATATTTTATTTATAAGGTAAATAAAATAAAAATATTTTAAGCTTAAGGGGGCTGTATGGGTATAGCTGAAAGAAAAGAAAGAGAAAAGCAACAAAGAAGAAATGATATTATTAATGCAGCCGAAAATGTATTTTTTTCTAAAGGTATGGAAAACGCAACCGTGGATGAGGTGGCAGAAGCGGCAGAACTAAGTAAAGGAACTCTGTACTTATATTTTAACAGCAAAGAGGAAATTTATCTGGCCATTTGTATGCGCAGTCTTGAAATTATGTCTGATATTTTTGAAAAAGCTGTAAAAAAGAATATGAATGGTTTGGAAAAACTCATTGCCATAGGAAAAGCTTATTATAAATTTCATAGAAAATATCCGGATTATCATAATGCACTTATCTATTGGGAATCGAATGCTTTTGATCTTGAAAAACAGGACTCCCTTGCTTGGGATTGTGATAAAAAAGGCCATAAAGGACTGCATATCCTCATTGATGCCATAAAAGAAGGAATAGCTGATCAGACTATCAGACCGGACATTAATCCTGAAGAAACAGCCATGCTTCTCTGGGGTTTTTCCCTGGGGATTATTCAGCTTATTTCCTTAAAAGGAAAACATTTGAGTAAGGAACACGGCATTGATCTTGATCATCTGAAGAAAACTGGTCTTGATTTTATGATAAGAAGTATTAAGAATATGGATAAAAATAAAGGTTGAGGTTTAGGTTAAGATTAAGAAGAAACATCAATACATCTGAAATAATGGAATACTGGAATTTTGGAATAGTGTAAAATTTCTAATCCATCATTCCATTCTTACAATCTTCCATTCTTCCATTTCTTCTATTAATCTCAATCTTAACCTATTAAAAAGGGATTTAAATAAAAGGAATAATGAAAATAAGTTTTGAGGTTAATTGCCAAGCGCCAAATGCCAATGGCAAAAAGGCCAATAGAAAAATGCAATCCCTGAATTACAGAAATCTAATATTATTTTAGGAGGTTAGGAATGAAAGCCGTAAAAATATTGTTAATTATTTTTATGTTAATGAACACAGGATGCAATAAACAAAAGAAAGATGAGTCAACAACAGAACCAATTCCGGTACAAACAACAATTGTATATTCTACCAGGACTACTAATCCCATTAGGGCTATAGGTCGTTTAAAATCATACCAACAGATAAAACTCTCCTTCAAAACCGGAGGGATTATAAATAAAATAAATGTTCAAGAAGGAGAAAAAGTTAAAAAAGGAAAAATACTTGCTGAACTTAAAATGGATGAAATAAACGCCAGATATCAGAGTGCAGAAAGTGCTTTAAACAAGGCTGAAAGAGATTTCCATCGAGTAGAAAATCTGTATGAAGACAACGCCGTAACTCTTTCCCAATCTCAGGATGCTAAAACCGCTTTAACTGTGGCCCAGTCCAATTTTGAGATTGCAAAATTCAATCTGAGAAATTCAAAAATCACAGCTCCAGAAAACGGATATATTTTAAAACAGTTGGCTGAGACAAATGAAATGATTGGTTCTGGACATCCAGTATTCGTCTTCGGATCGGATGAGGAAAAATGGAAAATTCATACCAGTGTTACTGACCGAGATGTGGTACGGATTAAAGCTGGAGACTCGGCAAAAGTTACTATTGATTCCTATCCGGATCATGTGTTTTCTGCCGTAATAATTTCTATTGGTAATGCCCCTGATCCTAATAATGGTAATTACGAAATTGAATTATGTATACAAAAGAATGAGTGTAAATTTTTTAATGGTTTGATTACCCGGGTGACTCTTTTCCCCTCTGAAGATAAAAACTGCTACCTTATACCTGCAGCATCTGTCATACAGGGGCAAGGAAAAAAAGGGTATGTTTTCAGAATGACTGCTGAAAACATCACAGAGAAAATACCCATAGAAATTGATCATATGAAAAAAGATTCTGTTGCCGTACTGAAAGGATTGAATCCGGGTGATAAAATTATTTCCCGGGGAGCAGCTTATCTGAAGGATGGAGAACTGGTCAGGGAAATGAAGTAACAAGGATAAAAGATAAAACTTATTATCAGCTTATTCCCTATTTCCAATTTCCTATTTTCCAAATGCAATATTCTTAATTCTCAATTATTCATTCAATTTAAAATCTACTAAGAAAGGGTTGTACATGCAATTACCAAAGATCTCTATCAAATATCATCAGTTTACCAATATCATTGTTGTTCTTTTAATTTTAATCGGGATAAGTTCCTATCTGACCATGCCCAGATCCGAGGATCCTCTAATCCAGCCCCCGGGAGGATCTGTCTATGCCGTTTATCCGGGCACTTCCCCGGCTGATATTGAAGAAATTATCATTGAGCCCCTTGAAGAAGCAGTAAATGAATTGGAAGATATCCGTTATATTGTGGGCCATGCTGAAGACGGCATTGGTATTATTAGTGTGGAGTTTGAATCCGGAGTAGATATAGATGAAAAGTACTCGGAGCTGGTTCAAAAAATTAACAGTATCCGACAAGAATTACCTTCGGAATTATTGAGTCTGGAAATTAGGAAATGGTCCATTACCGGCGTTAAGATATTTCAGATTGGTCTGATTTCAGAAACTGCTGAATATTATTTACTGGAGAAGGAAGCAGAACGGTTGAAAGACCAGCTTGAAACCATATGGGGAGTAAAAAAAGTTGAAATCATGGCTGTTCCGGAAAGGATTGTCCGGATTTCAGTGGATATGGAAAAACTTGCTTTAAAGAAAATTCCCCTTGATTTTATCATGAATATTATTAAGGATGCAAATGCCAATATTCCAGGTGGGTATATTGATATGGGAATTAAAAGATTGAATATTAAAACCAGCGGTTCTTACAACTCCCTGGAAGAAATAAAAAACACCATAATCCACAGTAAAGGGGGAAATCCGGTTTTTCTTAAAGATGTGGCAGATATAGATTTTGCCTATAAAGATCCGGAACACCTGGCCAGGGTCAACGGGGAAAGATCTATCTTTGTGACAGTTACTCAGAAAGAGAATACCAATATTATTCATATCTCCAAAAAAATTGAGGCTGTAATCAATCAGTTTAAAGAGACCTTACCTGAAAACATTACCCTGAAAACAGTTTTCAATCAATCCGAAAGTGTATCCCACCGGGTTAGCGGATTTTTTGCTAATCTTCTTCAGGGAATTATTCTGGTAGGTATTGTCATATTTTCAGCAGTAAGCTGGCGGGCCGCCCTTATTGTCATGACTGTCATTCCTGTTTCCATCCTTATGGGAATCTTTGGACTGGATCTAAGTAACTACGGCCTGCAGCAAATGTCTATTGTGGGATTTGTAATTGCCCTGGGTCTTCTGGTGGATAATGCCATAGTTGTTACAGATAACATAGCCCGCTATATGAGAAAGGGATTTTCCCGGGAAGAAGCGGCCGTTAAGGGAACATCAGAAGTGGGAACCGCTGTAGTGAGTGCTACTGCCACCACCGTATTTGCTTTTATCCCTATAATTCTAATACAAAGTATAACCGGTGATTTTATCCGCAGTATGCCTATTACGGTTGTGTATACGCTGACTGCTTCCTTACTGCTCTCTTTAACTTTTACTCCCTATCTTTCCTCTAAATTCTTACATATTAATCACAATCATAAACAGCATAATCTACGTAATTTGTTAAATAAATTTGTTGATAAATATTATCAAAAGATACTAAAAAATTCTTTAACCAGACCCTGGAGGGTGGTTCTTACTTCATTTATAGTTTTACTGATAAGTCTGGCCCTGATTCCTTTCATAGGAGTTAGCTTATTCCCTAAGGCAGAAAAACCTATGTTATTTATAAATGTCAATCTTCCCAGCGGAACTAATTTTCAGAGAACTGACCAGGTTACAAAGGAAGTTGAGAAGTATCTAAAAACTCTTGATGATATTGAGTATTATGTTGCCAACATTGGTCATGGAAATCCACAATTGTATTATAATTTATTTCCGGAAAGAAATAATGCTTCTCATGCTCAAATTTATATAAAACTTAAAGAATTCAACAGAAAAAGAATGGAAAAATTGATCGCCATTCTCAGACAAAAATTCAAACTTTTTCCCGGCGCCAAAATCAATGTAAAGGAACTAGAGCAAGGGCATGTGGTGGAAGCACCCATTGCCATCAGGGTTTTGGGAAAAAACATGGATATCCTGAAGGAAATATCCCAAGATATTGAAAAAATCATTGCATCCCAGGAAGGAGCAGTAAATGTTAAAAATCCCCTGGATGTCTCCCGGACTGATTTATATGTACATGTTGATAAGGTACGGGCCAAACTGGCTGGCCTTTCTCTTTCTGAAATAGATAAGACCATCAGAGTAGCTGTTAATGGAATGACTGTTTCCTCTTATCGGGATGCTGAAGGAAAAGAATATGATATTATAGTACGATTGCCCTTTAAAGAAAAGATCAGCAATAAAGATCTGGATAAAATATATATTTCCAATCTAAAGGGAAATGCCATACCTCTGAATCAGGTGGCGCAGGTCGAGTTTTCCGAAAGTGAGGAGAGAATTGACCATTTTCAGTTGGAAAGAAGTGTTACTCTAACCGCGGATGTAATGAGAAACCAATCTGTTAATAAAATCACCGAAAGTATAATCACAAAGTTAAAAGAATATAACTGGCCCAATGGGTATCGCTACTCTGTTGCCGGTGAACTGGAAAGCAGAACCGAAGCCTTTGGGGGGATGCAAAAAGCTATAATTATTGCTGCCCTGGTCATTTTTGGGGTTTTAGTTTTACAGTTTCGTTCCTATATTCAGCCTTTTATTATATTCACCTCAATACCACTAGCTATTATAGGTTCCGTGTGGGCACTTTTTATTACCGGAAACACCTTCAGTTTTACCGCTTTTGTGGGATTTACCAGTCTGGTGGGAATAGTGGTTAATAATGCCATAATTCTAATTGATTACACCAACAGATTACGTCAGCAAGGAGAGAATATTGAAACTGCCTTAATTAAGGCCGGGAAAACCAGATTTGTGCCAATTATTCTTACTACCATGACCACAATCGGAGGCCTTTTACCGTTAACTTTGATTGGTGGTCCGGTCTGGGCACCCATGGGATGGACTATTATCGGGGGTCTTTTATGTTCCACCTTTTTAACCCTGGTGATTGTGCCGGTAATGTATAAGATTGTTATCAGAAAATAAAGCAGTGAGAATTTTTATTGCTGCTGAAGGTGTTCTTCACCTTTGGCATTTATTTGTGATATTAAGAATACCTCACAAAGCAAAAAATTTCCACACCCGAGATTCTGAAACAAGTTCAGAATGACTACTCCATCTCTTGAATATTAGGAATTGTGTGATAACTACGTCATGCTGAACCTTGTTGCCGAACCTTGTGCTGAATTTATTTCAGTATTGTTTCAGTATTGTTTCAGCATCTCATGCAATTTTAAGCCATTTTTAGAGAATCATCTCTCATCATTTTCAAGCAAGTTATACTTTGTTTTTTGACTTTTATTTATTACTTTTTAATTGTTTAAAAATTATTTAACCTTTTAAAACTACTGATAATCATAAAGGAGTACTAGATAAATCAATCAATCCTTATGCAAAGTCTTTTGGCTGTTATTTCAGTCGGCTATGCCATATCCATTGTTTTTCTTACCAAATGGTTTTATCATCTCATGATAAAAAAAGGCACGGAAAAGACTGTCGCTATTTATTATAACCGTAAAATCGTGCATATGGCTGCCGGAGGGGCAGGAGCGCTGGTCGTCCCCTTTTTTTACAGCCTGCCGCTTTTTCCCCTTTTAGTGGGTCTGGCCTTATCGATCTTTACCTATATTCCGCACAGAACCGGTAAACGACTCTACTGGCTGCAGACAGAAACTAATAAGAATGATGTAAAATTTACCTTTATGTGGGGAGTGACCATTTGTATTTTATGGTATGTATTGGGCGATCCTTATCTTGCCATTATCCCCTCCCTTTTTATGGCCTTTGGTGACGGTATAACCGGGGTGGTGCGTAATGCTTTTTTCAAGCGCAGAACCAAGCACTTTATAGGTAACGTATTCATGGCCCTGGTCTGCATTCCTTTGGGATACTGGCTGGCTTCCTCTGCCGCTGTTCCTCTCCCCTGGTGGGGGGGTTATTGCCGCTGTTATCAGTTCCTATATTGAGCGTTATGAATTTGGACCCATTGATGATAACATCCTCATTTCATTTTGTGCCACCGTGATTATTTTTATAGGAGCCAGAATAGGCCCGCTTTGATAAAGAAAAAAATAGTACACAATATCCATTTATCAACAAATCAAAATAGCTGACTAAAAAGTCCCTTCCACTACTTTGTCATTCCGGACTCTGATCCGGAACCTCCTTCAGAAAAAAATATAATTTAAGATTATACTTATATCTATTATTTAAATACTGACTTTTTTAGTCAGCTCTTTCAAGATTATTGAAAACCATACAACAATTCACTTGACTTTGTATTAAATTATCTTTAATTTTTACTCCATAATACGGGGCGTAGCGCAGCCCGGTTAGCGCGCATGACTGGGGGTCATGAGGTCGAGAGTTCAAATCTCTCCGCCCCGACTTCCTTAAATTATTTTCTACAATAATATGCCCGGTACTTTGGAAGTGCCGGGCATATTTATTACTGCCGAAAATGTTCATTTCTTCAATAAACATCTTTTCCGGAATAAAATTCCGTTACCGGATTTTTTTTCCTAAAAAATAATCATATCAAAGTGATGTTAAGCTTAGTTTAATCTGGCACTATTTTTGTGTTCTATATATTGTTAAATATTTTAAAGCTGTAATTTTATTAATAAAAAAATACATCAAAAATCAAGGTAGGAAAATTTTATGAAAAAATTGATACCATGTCTGTTTATAGCCGTTTTATTTGTTTTTTTCCTGAGTGCTGTATCTCTCCAAGCTCAGGAAAGGGTAGAAATTAAAACTAAAAATATCGAACTTAAAGTTGGTGAGTCAATTGAACTGAAAGTTGTCTACTATAATTCAGATGGTGTAAAAACTGATGCCACTATTTCCTGGTCAGTTTCACCTCCTAAATTAGGTACTTTCAATGGAAATGTATTCACTGCTGCAAAATCAGGGAAAGGTTTCATCAAAGCCAGTGTGGGCAAGAAAAAAGATAAAGTTAAAGTATCCATCAGTAGTGATGGTGAAGATGATAATAAGGGCAAACATAAAGATGATGACATCTATCCCCGTATTGAGATCAACGCCGATAAAGTAAAGCTTCACCCCGGCGAGATCTTCCAGCTGAGTGTCACCTATTTTGCTCCGGACAGCACAACTTCTATAGTTACTCCTGTTTGGTCAGTAAATCCGCCTGAACTAGCTACCATCGATGAAAATGGATCTCTCACTGCCCATATCATAGGTGACGGAAAAATCTATGCCGTCTTTGATAATCTGAGGGATACAGCCAAGCTGGCCATTGATGAAGAAGATGAGGTTGATGATGAAGATCTGCCCCGTATTAAAATGTTGAACAAACCCATGAAGCTAAAGGTTGGTGATACAGTACAGCTGGATGCTTTCTATCAGGATGCCAATGGTGAAATTTTAGACGTGGATCTTACCTGGTACGTTAATCC
>CAZKMO010000034.1:23981-25688 GCA_964554015.1 uncultured bacterium | reverse complement strand
GTAAATTAATACCATATTCATTTAAGAAATCTTTCCTGATTTTATTGGCATCAATTTTACAGTAATTAATTTTTTTTATTAAGTGGACAAAAAATGGAACATAATTTTCAATATAATCTTTTTTATATTTATCCCAATTAACTTTTAAAATTGCTAAACTATTAATTGTATTGTTCATATATTTCTCTATATGATAAATACTTACACTTATAAATATAAAATATAGTAATTATTTACCTTAGAAAATCCGCACCCACAAGAAAATTAATCAAAAGTGAAATTAAACATTAACAAACTATTAATTTAATCCCAAAAAGTCAAGAAAAAACTTGACAAAAGTATTTTTTTGTATTATATTTAGCCTTAATTAAGGAAAAAAGAATGAATAAAAGTATATTACATCATTGGCATCATCATACTCTACGGGTGAGTTTTCGTCTGTAGTGCCTGTGTATTGATGTAATAGATTGCTATTTATCCCGGGTTCTTCAGGTGATAACTCACCGGAAGGCCCGGGATTTTTTATTTTATCCCGCCTTCCATCTCCAACCTGAAGAATCCTCCAAGAATCAAAGTAAGTGCAATAACGGAGGAATAAAGATGAATTTAAAATTTGGTCTGCCCAAGGGCAGCCTGCAGGAGTCTACCCTTAGTTTGATGCAGAGAGCAGGGTTTCAGTTTACGGTCAGCAAGCGCAACTATTTTGTAGACTGCGACGATCCAGAAATGGAGGGAGTGCTGCTGCGGGCTCAGGAAATGGCCCGCTATGTGGAAAACGGGGTTCTGGATGCCGGGCTTACCGGCCGGGACTGGATAGAAGAGAGCGGCTGCGATGTGAAGGATGTGTGCGAGCTGGTGTACGGAAAAAGCGGCTTCAGGCCGGTGCGCTGGGTGGTGGCAGTACCGGACGATTCTCCCGTAAAAAAGGTGGAGGACCTGCAGTCTAAAAGAATCGCCACCGAGGCAGTGAACATCACCAGGGCCTTCTTGAAGGAAAGAGGAATCGAGGCTGAGGTGGAGTTTTCCTGGGGGGCAACCGAGGTGAAGGCTCCTTATCTGGTGGATGCCATCGTAGAACTCACTGAAACCGGATCTTCCCTGCGAGCCAATAATCTGCGCATAGTGGATACCATCATGGAATCCACCACCCGCCTCATAGCCAACCGGAAAAGCTACGAGGACAAGGAAAAAAGAGGCAAGATTGATACCATTGCCACCCTGCTGCAGGGGGCCATCAATGCCCGCAACCGGGTGGGGTTGAAATTCAACATCCAGAAAAAACAGATCGATACCCTACTCCCCCTGCTATCAGCCCTGAAAAATCCCACCATTTCCCCTCTGGTCAATTCAAAATGGGCGGCCCTGGAAATAATTGTGGAAGAACAGTTTGTAAGAAAAGTAATACCCAAATTGAAAGAGCATGGTGCCACGGATATTATCGAATATCCGCTCAATAAAGTTATTTTTTAATTCTATAGGAGGAGAATATGAAGATAACTGAAAAATCGACCGACACCCTCATACCCATCTATGATTCTCAGGATGACTACTTCGGGTTGGATGACCCGGCAGAAGTAAGTCAGGAAATCATAGATCAGGTGAAAAATATCATAAATACGGTCAAAGAACAAGGGGACGACGCCCTTATTGATTATACCAGACAGTTTGATAAGGTAGAGAGAGATTCGGTGACCGTCACCCTGGAGG
>CAZKMO010000034.1:0-23971 GCA_964554015.1 uncultured bacterium | reverse complement strand
GGATATTTCCCCGGAGACAGTGTCCCTTATTCAGGAAGCTGCCGGCAATATACGGCAGTTTCACCAGCAGGAAATGGCCTATCTCAAAACCTGGAAAAGGCAGTATGGGGGAAGTTATGCCGGGAGAATGAGCACTCCCATCAACCGGGTGGGAATTTATGTGCCCGGAGGCACAGCAGCCTATCCTTCCTCGGTTCTGATGAATATTATTCCGGCCCAGGTTGCCGGAGTTAAAGAGATCGCTCTGGTTTCCCCTCCCCATCCTGCTACCGGCTATATCAATCCCTTCATTATTGCCACCGCCGCCCTTACGGGAGTAAAGGAGATGTATGCGGTGGGAGGGGCGCAGGCAGTTGCTGCCCTGGCCTATGGAACCGAATCCATTTCCCCGGTGGATAAAATCACCGGACCGGGCAATATCTATGTCATGGAGGCCAAGCACCAGGTTTTCGGAAAAACCGGCATCGAATCCCTGGCCGGACCCAGTGAAATAGTGATATTGGCGGATTCGGAGGCAGAACCAGCCTGGATTGCCAGTGATCTTCTCTCCCAGGCAGAACATGATGTGTATGCCCGGGCCATTCTGGTTTCCCCGGACAAAGATATTCTGGAAAGGAGTAAGGAAGAAGTGCTGACCCAGCTGGAAACCCTTCCCCGTCAGGAAATTGCCAGAACTTCTCTGATGAAAAAAGGGGCATTTATACTGGCGGAAGATTTGGAACAGGGAGTTGAGATAGTCAACCGCCTGGCCCCGGAGCATCTGGAGCTCATGGTAAAAGATCCGGATAGTCTGCTGGAGGCAATTACCAGTGCGGGGGCAGTATTTATGGGGGACCATACCCCGGAATCAGTGGGAGATTACTGGGCAGGTCCCAATCATATTCTTCCCACCGGGGGCAATGCCCGCTACGGCTCCGCCCTTTCCGTAGAGGATTTCTGCAAATGGACCTCAGTGATAAAATACAGCCGGAAAAAGCTGGAAGAAAATGCCCGAAAGATTGCTGCCTTTGCCCGCCTGGAGGGACTGGAAGCCCATGCCCGGAGCGTGGAGCGGAGGTTTAAAGGTAAGTGAAGTTTTTGATATAAGGTTGAAGTTTAAACCACGAAGGGCACGAAGGACACGAAGGATAATATTTATTATGAAATTTGATAGTTTATCAAATAAAATTATTGGTTGTGCTTTAAACGTTCATAAACAACTAGGGCCGGGATTATTGGAGAATACTTATAAGCAATGTATAGCTTATGAATTAAGTCAAATTGACATAGGATTTCAAATAGAAGTTAATCTACCTGTTAAGTATAAGGAAGTTCATGTTGACTGCGGCTATAGAATTGATATGCTAATTGAAAATAAGATCATTTTAGAGTTAAAATGTGTTGAAAAACTTCTCCCTATTCATGAAGCACAAATTTTGACTTATATGAAATTGAGTGGTATTAAAATTGGCTTATTAATAAATTTTAATTCAAGATATTTAAGAAATGGAATAAAAAGATTTGTAATATAGTAACAATCTTCGTGCACTTCGTGGTCTTCGTGGTGGGTTCAAATTAGTGTTAAAGAATTATTAAAAACCACAAAGCACACTGAAAACACGAAGTAGGAAATTAATATGAAAAATAACTTAGTAAAGCTGGTAAAGGAAAGCATCCGGGAGCAGGAGAATTATGGCATAGATCAGGGCCAATACAGAATAAAACTGAATCAGAATGAAAATCCCTATCCGCTTCCGGCTCAGCTGAGAGATCAAATAACAGAAGAGTGGGAAAAGGCAGACTGGAGTCGTTATCCGGAAGTGGAGGCCTGGAATTTAAGGAAAATTATTGCTCAGACGGTCAACCTGCGTCCGGAACATATCATTACTGCCAGCGGATCCAATGAGATCCTGCGCACCCTTTTTTCTTCCCTTCTGGGCCCGGGAAGGAAAATGGTCACCCTGGCTCCCAGCTTCTCTCTCTATGCCTTTTACGGCAACCTGCTGGGGGCAGAGGTCGAAACCCTGAAACTGCAGGGAGATTTCCGGTTCCCCCTTGAACAAATTATCGAGGAGGTTAAGGACCCCCGGGTGGTGCTCACGGTTCTCTGTTCTCCCAATAATCCCACCGGGAACAGCATGCCTGAGGAGGAGGCGGAAAAGATACTGCAATCAGCCCGGGGGTATGTGCTGATTGATGAAGCCTATGTTGATTTCTGTGATCAGGATTTTTCCGGCCTGAGCCAAAAGTTTTCTAATCTGATATTGCTGCATACTTTTTCCAAGGCTTTCAGTTTTGCCTGGGGCAGATGCGGATTCGGTATTGCTTCACCAGCTTTGGTGGAACAGCTGTACAAAGTGCTTCCTCCCTATAATCTGAACGGCTTTATTCAAACGGCAGCCGGGATTATTCTGCAGAACAGAAAGCTGGTCCTGCCGGTGATAGAAAAAATAATTCAGGAACGAAACCGCATGCAAAAACTGCTTTCCCAAAATTCCGGCCTGGAGGTTTATCCTTCCCAAACCAATTTTATTCTTATACGCCCTTTTCTGAAGGTATCCACATTAATGAAAGCCTTGCAGGAAAAAAGCATTCTGATCCGGGATGTCTCTTCCTATCCGGGCTTGTCGAATGAGGTAAGGATTACTGTGGGTAGGCCGGAAGAAAATGATGAAGTGGTGCGGGCTTTGGAGGAGATAACGGGAGGTTGAGTTTAAGAAAAAAGACAAAATACAAAATACAAAAGATAAAAGACAAAACAGGTTGAGGTTAAGGTTGAGGCTGAGAAAAAACATTAATACATTTGGAATAGTGGAATACTGGAATTTTGGAATAGTGTCAATTTCTACTGCATCATTCCATCAATCCATTCTTCCATTCTTCCATTTTCTTACATCCTTTAATCTCAACCTCAACTTTTATTTAATACTTTATGGATAGATAAATTTAAAATTTGCGTTTTCGGAGGACGGAATGATATACCTGACTGACAACTTGCGAAATAACAAAGAAGGGTTTAACACCATTGTTTTTGATGTGGATGGAGTTCTGGTGGACACCACGGATTCCTACACCCGGGCGGTTTTGGAAGCTGTTTCCCTATACGGAACTGAATTGGACGGATATGACTGGAAGCCGGAAAGCTTTCACTTTAATCAATTCAAGGCTATAAGGGGATTTAATAATGACTGGGATGTGGCAGAGGCCATGCTTTTATATTTTTTGCAGAATGAGGTTTTGAAAAATTCAATAAGTTTTTCCACCTATATCTCTCATCTGGCCCAGGGCGGAGATGGGGCAGCTAATGTACTTTCCTGGATCAAGAGCAGAAAAAACAGGGAAGCGAACAGACTTACCAGTTTGTATGAAAAAGAAAAAATCAGACGGTATTCCATGGAATACTATGCCGGTTCCAACCGGTGTAAGTCTTTTTTTGGATTTGATCCTCTTCTGAATAACTGTCCCGGTACCATAGAAAATGAAAAACTGCTGGTTGACACCAATCTTCTGGACAGATATCAGGGAGTTAAGGGAGTGTATACCGGAAGGAATTATTATGAATTTCTGCATGTACTGGAGCAGATGGGATATGCGGGCTGGAAGAAGGAATTTTGTTTTTATGATGATAGTCAGTCCCCGGTTAAGCCGGATCCACAGCCCCTGTGTGCCATAGCGGATTCTTCCCAATGCAGGGGTATAATTTTTGTGGGTGACTCCAGGGATGATTTTGAAACCGTGAAGAATTTTACCCAGCAAAGACCTGATTTCCTCATTGAGTTTGTACAAATTATGCGGCAGGGAAGCAGATTCGACTGCAGTCACTCTGCCCTGGACGATATAAATCAATTACTTTATTTTCTTTTATGGGAGATATCATGAAAAATAATAATGTTTTTTCTCGAAAAACCAGGGAGACAGACATTACCGGATCGATTGATCTGTACGGCAAGGGTGAGATCACAGTTGACACCGGAATCGGATTTTTTGATCATTTATTGCAATCCTTTGCTTTTTTTGCCGGTATGGATCTAAAGCTCTTGGTGAAAGGGGACTTACAGGTGGATGACCACCATAGCGTGGAGGATACCGGTATTGTACTGGGACAGGCCATTGCTAAATATCTGGACCGAAACTCAACCATTAACCGATACGGTTTTTATATTCTGCCCATGGATGAGGTGCTCACCAGAGTCACTCTGGATATAAGCGGACGCAGTTATCTTGATTATAATGTTGATTTCACCCGGGATAAGATAGGGGGGCTGGCCCTGGAGAATATTAAGGAATTTTTTCAGGCCCTGGTCAGGGAAGCACAGCTGACCCTGCATATCGATGTTCTTAAACCGGGTAATGATCATCATCAGGCAGAATCAATTTTCAAAGGCTTGGGCAAGGCATTTCAGCAGGCGATCACTCTGTCTCAGAATAAGGTACAGACCACCAAGTATGAGAGCACATAATTATAAGACAAAAGATCAAAGACAAAAGATCAAAGAAAAAAGATAAAAGAAAAAAGATAAAAGATAAAAGCATGCCCTGAGTTAATCGAAGGGATAAAACAGGTTGAGGTTGAGGCTGAGAAAAAATATAAAAACGTCTCTGGAATTGTGGAATAATGGAATTTTGGAATAGTGTTAAATTACTAATCCATCATTCCATTATTCCAATCTTCCATTTTTCCATTTCCTTTTATCCCTTAACCTTATGAAGACTGGACTTCATAAAAGATAAAAAATAAATTTTTTGAGAAGAGATAGAAAAATGAACAGAAATAAAGATCAGGTGGTGATCATTGACTATGGAACCGGGAATATTGCCAGCCTGAAAAACAGTTTTGCTTTTTTAGGAATACCGGCTGTGGTGTCTTCCGATCAGACTGTGATCCAGAATGCGTCAAAACTGGTGCTTCCAGGAGTGGGAGCCTTTAAACCGGCCCGGGAAAAACTCACTAAAAATAATCTGGATGAACTTGTCTCTATTAAGGCCAGAAAGGGAACACCACTCCTGGGAATATGTCTGGGTATGCAGCTTCTTTTTACCAGAAGTCTTGAATTCGGAGATTGTGCGGGGCTTGATCTGATTCCGGGTAAGGTGGAAGCCATAAAAGGAGTAAAAAAAATTCCTCATATGGGATGGAATCAAATAAAAATAGTTAAATCGGATCCTCTTTTTAAAAGCATCCTCGATCAGTCCTATTTTTATTTTGTGCATTCCTTTATCTGCAAACCGGAAGATACAGAGCTGATATCTGCTCAGTGTACCTATGGGCAGACTTTTTGTGCAGTGGTTCGCAAAGAAAATATAATTGGGATGCAGTTTCACCCGGAAAAAAGCGGCAGCATGGGGCTGAAGCTATTGGAGAATTTTTATAAGCAGATTATCAGTTAATTATCATTAGTACAGAATTTTAAAAGGCTATGGAGTATGGAAAATGGAAAAGGAAAAACGGAGGAACAGGGAATAGGGTAAGAAAAAAGACAAAAGAAAAAAGATAAAAGGGGTCGTCCTGAAAAATGTTTACATTTTTTAATTCTACCCTCCCGTTTTGTCTTTCTGAACGACCGGAGGGAGTGAAGAATCTCATGCCAATGGATGAAAAGGTATGACTATTCTTTCCTGATAAAGTACGGTTCTTTAAAGAAATGGCATTCATTTCCAGTTAAACTTGCCCCTTGACTGAACCCGAAGGTGCATGAGATCCTTCGTCACTTCGTTCCTCAGGATGACAGGGTTGTTATTCATTATATTGGGATAATTACAAACAAGGTGGTAGAAGGAACAAGAGTACTTTAAAATTGAGAGCTAGAGGAAAAAATCTATAGTTATAAAATGTAAGCCAATTTCAGGATAAGACCATTTTTGTTTTATCCCTTCGATTAACTCAGGGTATGCCTTTTTCCTTTATCCTTTATCTTTCAACTATCCATTTCTATATTTATAACAAGGGAGAAACGATGAGACTAATCCCGGCAATTGATATCATAAAGGGCACATGTGTCCGGCTCAGTCAGGGGGATGCCAAACAGCAGAAAAGGTATGAGGTTACACCTCTAGAGGTAATTCGCCGGTTTTCAGAAGCAGGAGTGGAAAAGGTGCACATCATTGATCTGGAAGGAGCATTTTCGGGAAAGACCAAAAACAGAAATACTATACAAGAATTGGTGGAGATGGCTCTGGTTAAGATCGAACTGGGAGGAGGGATCCGTTCTCTGTCTGATATAGAAAGCTGGCTGGAAGAGGGAGTTTATCAGGTGATCCTGGGGACAGTTGCGGTTACTCATCCGGAACTGGTAAAAAAAGCAGTGGAGAGATTCGGGCCGGAAAGAATCATTGTCGGGGTGGATGTCAGCTCCGGGAAAGTGGCAACCCGGGGATGGAAAGAAGTATCTGATCTGAGTGCCGAGGATTTTGCTGCCCGCATGGAAAAATTCGGAGTCAGCAGGTTCATCTATACTGACATCAAAAGCGACGGCATGATGCAGGGACCGGATATTTCCGCTTTAAGAAGATTTGTTCAGTCAACCAGGGCTTCGGTCACTGCTGCCGGGGGAATCCGCTCGCTCGAAGATGTGCTCTCCCTGCAGCAGCTGGAAGATCAGGGTGTAGACAGTGTGGTGGTGGGCAAGGCTATCTATGAGGGGAAACTGGAGGTTAGGGAAGCGGTGGAGGTGCTTAATACAAAAGCATGCCCTGAGTAAAAGCGAAGGGACAAAATACAAAAGAAAAAAGATAAAGGCTTGTCCTGAGTGAAAACGAAGGAATAAAAGATAAAACTTAATAGGGAGGATGGAGTATGGAGAAGGGAAAATGGAGGAATAGGTAATAAGGAATAGGAAAAAACAGAAGAAAAAAGATAAAAGACAAAATACAAAAGCTAATAGGGAGAATGGAAAAAAGGAGAAGGGAGAATGGAGAGATAGTGAATAGGGAATAGGTTAAGATGAAAGAAAAAAGATAAAAGATAAGATACAAAATCTTAAGAAAACAAGATTGAATAAGAAAAAATTTAAAAATGGTTGCTCGGTAATGCAAAATGCTGAATATGATATTTTTTGTAGTAATAATGAATTAATTATTAAGATTAAAATAAATTAACCTGGATGTTAAAATAAATCTGCAAGCAGATTTTGTCTTTTGGATTTTGTTTTTTGTCTTATAATCTGTTTTATCCTTTACCCTTTATCTTTTATCTTTATAATTTCAGCGTACATATATGATGGGAATTAAAGAAAACAGAAATGAGAGGGTGTAACGATGCTCACCAAACGCATAATCCCCTGTCTGGATGTTAAGGAGGGACGGGTGGTCAAGGGAATACATTTCGAGGATCTGAGGGATGCCGGAGATCCGGTGGAACTGGGATTACAATACAATAATCAGGGAGCGGACGAGCTGGTTTTTCTGGATATTACTGCCTCGGCCCAGAAAAGAAAAACAACCAAGGAACTGGCCAGAAGGGTAGCGCAGAGGATTTTTATTCCCTTTACCATCGGGGGAGGGATAAAATCAACTGAGGATATAAAAGTAATACTGGAGAACGGAGCGGATAAGGTAGCCTTAAATACCCATGCGGTGCTTAATCCGGAAATGATTAAAAAAGCAGCGGAAATTTTTGGTTCCCAGTGTATTGTCGTGGCCATGGATGTAAAAAAAATTAAGGGAAGCTGGAAGGTGTTTATATACGGAGGTAAACAGGAGACAGAGTTAGATGCGTGGGAGTGGTCCCAGCGGATAGTCCGCTATGGTGCCGGGGAAATTCTTCTCACCAGCATGGATCGGGACGGTACTAACCAAGGATTCGATCTGGAGATAACCAGAAAAATCAGCAGCTCTGTTCCCATACCAGTGATAGCCTCCGGGGGAGGGGGAGAACTGGTGCATTTTAAACAGGCTTTACAGGAGGGAGAAGCGGATGCGGTTCTGGCTGCCTCGGTGTTTCACTATGGTAAATTTTCCATCAGAGAATTAAAAGAGTATCTTGCAGAGTATAATATTGAAGTAAGGAGATAATATGACTTCCATAAATGAGTTAACTTTTGACAGCAGGGGGCTGATACCTGCAGTAGTGCAGGATGCGGATAATAATGAGGTTTTAATGGTTGCCTATATGAATAAGGAGAGCATTGGTATCACCTTAAAAGAGGGAAGAACCTGTTTTTTTTCCCGTTCCCGACAAGAACTATGGAAAAAAGGAGAGACCAGCGGACATATTCAGAAGGTAAAAGAAATCTGGGCGGATTGTGACAAGGATTGTCTGGTGGTAAAGGTCGATCAGACCGGACCTGCCTGTCATACTAATCGAAGGAGTTGTTTTTTTAATCGTATGAAGTAGGATAAATAATAAGGGCTTCTTAAACTCACCTTTCTTTATCGGAGCTGACTAAAAAGTCCCTTCCGTTATTATGTCATTCCGGACTCTGATCCGGAATCTCTTTAAGAAAAAATTTTATTAAGTTTATATAGTTATAGAAAAAAATTAAATACGACTTTTTAGTCAGCCCAACTTTTTTATAATTAATTAGTGTTTTAATATTCAATATTTAAGAATCAGCTAACCCCTTTTTCGTATCTATAGAGAAGAGGTTTGGGGATGAGTTCCTTAATTATATTTTATACTTTATGGTTTGAATGAAATATAACTTGATCCAATAAAGACATCAAGAAAGAAATTAATTTGATTTTATGTGGTTATTTTAATAATTTAAAAAATTATAGCTGATAAAATCCAAAAGGAGCAGGCCATGAAAGCAAAATTTTTTAAAGCAATTATAATTTTTTTTATAAGTACATCTTTATGGGGGGCTGAAGATAATCCTTTGTATTATTCTCAAGTCCGTTATATTCTCTCCTCACCGGGTAGTTTTGGGAATGGATTTCTGGGATATCTGAATCCTGCTATGGCATCTATGATCGGAAATCCTGAGTTATTTATTTTTTTAACTGATAAAGCTTCCGGGATGATTCCGGACCGGCAGTGGGGTATGGTGGGAGCTTTCCCCCATATCAGTTTCGGAGCAGTTAATCACAAGGTGAAAGGATTACAGTATTCCGATTACCGTATTGCCTGTGGTTTCGGGGATGAATCTATATGCTATGGTGTCAGTTACGGATGGGTGACAGGAAAGAGGGAATTATCCAAAATGGGGAGGGTTTTCAGTACCGGAATGCTGGTACGCCCCAATCCCTATCTTTCTGTCGGAATAGTGGGGATCTTTCCCCAACAGCAGAATGATCAGCAGGGTGTGCTGGATCTGGGATTCCGGCCCCTGGCGGATGGCCGGATTACTTTTTTCGGAGACTGTGCCCTCTCCTCATTCTCTGATTTGAAGAGAACTCAATGGAGCGTGGGGGCAGTGGTTCAGCCTTTAATCGGAATTAATATAGCTGCCCGGATATATGATAACAGTACTTTTTCCCTGGGTATGAGTTTCAGTCTGGGAGATATTTCTCTTCGCTCTCATACTCATTTGAATAAAGATAATAAAACTCTGTTTAATACCTATGCCGTAAGAGTGGGGGCAAAACAAAAAAATGTTTTTGACAGTTATTTTAAGCAAGAACAACAGTACTTATCCCTGTCTTTAAAAGGTCCTGTAGCTTATCAGAAATATCGTTTATTTGATACTCAGAGAAATACCCTTATTGACATCATCAAGAATTTAAAAGGAGCAGCAGCGGATAAGAGAATTGCCGGAGTTGCCCTTAATCTTTCCGGCATTAAAGCCAGTAAAGAGATACTCTGGGAGATACGGAAGCTTTTAGAGGAACTGCAGCAAAAAGGGAAAAAAGTGGTCATCTATTTTGATAACTGTGATATGAGTACCTATCATCTGGCCAGTGTGGCTGATTATGTAGTTATGGATCCGGAAGGCATTCTTATCCTGACCGGATTTTCTGTTTCCAGAACCTTTATGAAAGGAACTTTGGAAAAACTAGGCCTGGGATTTCAGGAATGGAGATTTTTTAAGTATAAATCCGCTAATGAAGTGTTTTCCCGGCACAATATGACCGAACCTGACCGGGAACAGCGTTTGCAGTTATTAGAAGATTTTTATACTCTGGCACAAAAGGATATTTGTCAGGCCAGAGGTTTTTCTCCATCTTGTTTTGATACCTTAGTTAACCAGCAAGCTCTGTTTTTGTCAGACAAAGCCTTGGAATATGAACTGGTGGATACCCTGGCCCGCTGGACTGAAATTGAAAATATAATAAAAAAAGTCGAGGGCAAGAAAAAATCATTAGTTGGACCTCAAGCTTTGGCCTGTCACAGTTTTCAGAAAA
The DNA here is from genome assembly GCA_964554015.1 of uncultured bacterium. Taxonomy (GTDB): domain Bacteria; phylum Zhuqueibacterota; class QNDG01; order QNDG01; family CAYUAG01; genus CAYUAG01. Next base: position 13,711 of record CAZKMO010000034.1, on the reverse strand, counting down.
CCGAATGGGGAAGCAGGCCCCGAGTGGCTGTAGTGTATGCAATTGGAGCCTGCGCTCTGGATTCGGGTATCAAAGCCCGGATTCTGGAAAAGATTTTGCTCAGGCTTTCTGAATCAAAAAGTATAAAAGCAGTGATTTTACGGGTTGATTCTCCGGGGGGAGATCCGCTGGCCTCAGATCTGGTAGCTGAAGCTGTGCAAAAATGCCGTAAGAAAAAACCGGTGATCATCAGCCAGGGGGGATTGGCAGCTTCAGGCGGATACTGGATATCCATGTACGGTGATACCATTGTAGCAGCTCCCAATACCATAACCGGTTCCATCGGAGTGATCGGGGGGTGGCTGTGGAATCAGGGATTTGGGGATAAAATAGGAATGCAGCCCGATTTTGTGCAGGTGGGAAAGCATGCTGATCTGGGATCAGGTATTACTCTTCCCTTTCTGGGATTAACAATTCCTCAGCGAAATTTAACTTCTGAAGAATTCTCCATCATGAAAACGTCCATTACTACCATGTACAAGCGTTTTGTAAAAAAGGTTGCTTCAGGCAGAAATATGCCGGAAGCAGAGGTGGACGGTATCGGTCAGGGAAGAGTATGGTCCGGAACCGCCGGCAGGGAAAAGGGTCTGGTTGATGTCATGGGAGGGCTGGATAGAGCCATTTCCATTGCCCAAGAACGTGCCGGTATGGCAGCGGATAAGAAAGTCGAAATAGTCGAGTTCCCACCTAAAGGATGGATCAATCCTGAACTGCTAAAATTTAAATTGTTTGATATTACCAGCACAGAAGGATTCGATTCTCCTTTTGCTACTTATTTGAAGATGGTCACTTCTCATCCGGCCAAACCTCTGGTCCTGCTGCCGGCTGACTGGTGGATGACGGATTAGAAAAAGAAAAAAGATAAAGGATAAAACAAAAGCTTGCCCTGAGCGAAAGCGAAGGGATAAAATACAAAATATAAAAGAAATAAGATAAAACAGATTGAGGTTAAGGTTGAGGTTGAGAAAGGCATTTATAAAAGTTTGGAATAGGGGAATACTGGAATTTTGGAATAGTGTAAAATTTCTACTTCATCACTCCATTATTCCAATCTTCCATTCTCCTTTTCTTGCTTTCCCTTGAGGGAGAGATGAAAGAGAGGGTGTTTTAAAGAGAATTAAATAACAAATTACAATTTCCAAATATCAAATAATTTCCAAATACCAAATTCAAAATTACAAACAGACAGAGGAATGCAGTTTTGGACATTGTGATTTGAATATTGTGATTTATTTGTTATTTGGGATTTTGAATTTTGAGGTTAAGGTTAAGAAAAAACATCAATACATCTCTGGAATAGTGGAAAACTGGAATTTTGGAGTAATGTGTTATCAAGACTGGACTTCATGATGAATAAATTCATCATGAAGTCCAGACGTCCTTTCCTTCACCTGTCCAGCCTCAAGTCCAGCGTCGCTTCTCTGAACTCGAGCCTTGATAAAAGAGAGGGTGTTTTTTAAGGAGAATTAAATAACAATATCCAAATATCAAATAATTTCTAAATATCAAATTCAAAATTACAAACAGCCAGCGAGATGCAGTTTTGGACATTGTGATTTGAGTATTGTGATTTATTTGTTATTTGGAATTTGAGTTTTGGGATTTAAAAGTTGAGGTTACGAAAGTCATATATAATAAAGACTGGACTTGGTGATAAATGAACGGGACAATCAGGAATCAATTTGTAAATATGTTAAAAAATGATTATTTTCTATCCTGTAAGCAGAACATACGGAATTATAATTCTTATATAACGGGAGTAGTATGAAAAAAGTTTATATTGCAGATATTGGCAAATATGAAGGAAAAGAGGCTACCGTATCAGGGTGGTTGTATAATAAACGATCCAGCGGAAAATTGTATTTTCTTTTAATCAGAGACGGGACCGGACTTATTCAGTGCGTTGTATCCCAGGCCGATGTTCCGGAAGAGACCTTTGCTGCTGCCGAACAGATTACTCAGGAGTCTTCAGTCATTGTAACCGGGATCATTTCTGCAGATAAAAGAGCGCCGGGGGGGTATGAACTGCAGACCAAAGAGATAACTATCCACCAATTGGCTCAGGATTATCCTATCACCCCCAAGGAACACGGCACTTCCTTTTTAATGGATCACCGGCATTTATGGCTGCGTTCTGCCCGGCAGACCGCCATACTCAAGATTCGTCATGAAATCATTAAAGCCTGCCGGGATTTTTTTGACGAGCGGGGATTCACCTTGGTCGACACTCCTATTTTTACTCCTGCGGCCTGTGAAGGAACCACCACTCTTTTTGAAACCGACTATTTCGGCAGCAAAGCCTATTTAACCCAAAGCGGCCAGCTGTACAGTGAAGCCTCTATCGGAGCTCTGGGTAAGGTGTACTGCTTTGGACCTACATTCCGAGCCGAAAAATCCAAAACCCGTCGTCATCTTACTGAATTCTGGATGGTTGAGCCCGAAGTAGCCTGGGCAGATCTTGATGATAATATGGATTTAGCCGAAGCCTTTGTCACCTATATCGTACAGCGGGTTTTGGAAAACAAAAAAGAAGAACTTAAGCAGATAGAAAGAGATACTACTTTATTGGAAAAAGTGGTACCGCCCTTCCCCCGTATTTCCTATGATGAAGCCGTAAAAATAGTATTGGATGCAGGTGAGGATTTTGAAGCGGGAAGTGATTTCGGGGGAGGCCATGAAACCATTATTTCCGAAAAATTCGGTAAGCCGGTCATGGTGCACCATTATCCTGCCGCCATAAAAGCATTTTATATGAAGCGTGATCCTAATGATGAGACCAAGGCCCTGGGAGTTGATGTTTTGGCTCCAGAGGGGTATGGCGAGATTATTGGAGGAGGGCAGCGGGAAGATGATTATGATACCCTGGTGAAAAGGATCAAGCAGCATGATTTACCCCTGGAGGCATTCGAATGGTATCTTGATTTAAGAAAATACGGAACCGTTCCTCATTCCGGTTTCGGCCTGGGTATTGAAAGAACGGTTGCCTGGATATGTAATTTACCTCATGTGCGGGAAACCATTCCCTTCCCCCGCTTAATGCACCGCTTACACCCTTAGTTTTTCTTTGTTTTGGTATCAGAAAAATAAACTATGCGATTTTATATTTAAAATGATTAATCAATTAGGACTGCAGAATTAAGAGTTTTAAATTAACGAGAGCACATATTATATTTTTATGAGTTTTTTACAACTCATGATTATTTTTTTAATTATGGTATGATTATTGAACGCATAGTTCCGAAAGAATATAAAAAGACTGCATAGTGAAAGGTGCATAGAATTTTCAGATATTGTGATGAAAAAAAATAGAAATAATTTGTTTATTTTCTTGCTATTATGCCTTTTCCTCCCCAGAGTGATGGCCAGTGTACATTCTATACAAACTGATAGAAAACGGGAGGTGATCAAAATCGGAGCAGATACTCTTCCCTCTCTATTAGGAGAGGATGTTGAAAGTATTAAAATCTATCGATACCTGAAATCTGCTGATACCTGGGAAGCTGTTCCTTTTCAGGTCGATGTAGCCAGCGGGTATATTTTAAGCAGTAAAGAAAGTGGAACTCTGGAAGAAAATGATCAGATTCTTTTCCTGGCCCAGGACCTGGGGGATAAAGCTGACCTAACCCAGTGGGTTGATGATGCTGTAGCCGGGAACCATACCAGAATCGCAATTACAGCCTTTGACTCCTTGGCTCAGGATTCAGCCTGGATTTATGTCTATCAGTCTGCAGACCTTCCCGGATCCGAGGAAAAATATCTTTCCTATGATCAAGAAGAGGACAGGGTGGAATCAAGGTTGGAGACAGCCGGATATCTCATCTCGCACGGCAAATACGGTCTTCAGGATTCCATATTGTTCAAATCTTCAGCCGGGGGAGATAATATTGATTTTTTTGATACCCAGAAACTACGGTTTAAGATACGGATCGTTATAAATACTATTTTTGGAAAAATCAGAAAAACCGTTACCCTTACTGAAGAAACAAGGAAAAAAACAGTCAGTATTGCCGGAATCCCTATTGATTTTTCATTTAAAAATGTAAGCACAGATTATTCCTGCAGCGGAACTATCCATTTGCAGCGAGTGGCAGTTTTTAAGATAAAGGTTGATGGCCCAGGAGTAGATGTTAATGAAAGTATTTCTTTATCCACACATTTTTTTCCTCATTACACTGAATGGAGAGCCGATGAAATTGGTATCCCCAAATTCAGTGACGGAAAAATAAAAATGTTACGTTTCTCCTCAGACCTTAATGAACATGGTATAGGAATGATGTTTTATAATCCTTATAATACAGCTGGAGTGAGGATTGACGGAGTGAGTTCTCCCCTGGATCAAACCTTAGAATGGGATTATAACTGGTATCTGATTCAGACAGATCCTGAATTCAGCGGCTCATCCCTAACCACCGGTTCAATTTTATCAATCATGGATCTGTGGGGGGAGCCTCTGGGTGATGAGCAGCAGTTATGGTTTCGGGATGATGCTGATAAAGATAATGATGATACCGGAGATGAGAGGTCCTACGGTGATGTGGGAGTTGAGATAACCGGTAATTCGGTTGACGGAACTTTGAGTTTTTTAAACCGGACCTACTATATCCCGGAAATTGTTTCCTATGTTCAGGCCCAAGAGGAAATAGAAAAGGATAAGCATCCAATTGCTCTATACAGTGATTCTCAATATCCCCTGCATATTACCATTACTCCTCCTCAGGCTGGAGAAGTGGAGGTGAAAACTCTACCGGATTCTCTGTCCATGGTCAAACTCTCAGCTCTTCCAGCCAAAAATTATGAATTTGACTACTGGTCAGGGGATTGTAGCGATACCAATAATGTAGTTCATATAATTATGGACGGTCCTAAATATATTACGGCTCATTTCATCAGGTTAAGAGAGATTATGGTAACCACCAATCCTGCCGGCCTGAATTTCAGAGCGGACGGGGAAACCTTTACTACACCTGATACTTTCCTGTGGCGAGGAGGAAGCTCTCACACTATTGAAATTGATTCTCTTATTCAGCCCCAAGCGGACACCCGCTATATTTTTTCTCAATGGAGCACAGGGGAGAACAGAAATTTTAATTATACGGTACCGGAGTATGATGAAGAAATAAGCGGAGAATTTATGTCTGAATTCAAAATCCATATTACAACTCATCCCCAGGATGCAGGCTCGGTGGTTTTGACTCCTTCCCAAGAGTGGTATGCCCAGGGATCCCTGGTAGAATTTGAGGCTTTTCCCCAAGGATGGTATGCTTTTATGCAATGGGAGGGTGACCTTAGCAGGGAAGAAAATCCGCTGACGGTCACAATTGATTCATCTTTAACCGTCCAGGCGGTTTTCGGGAATTATCCTCCGGTAATAACCTTACCTGATACTTCTTTTAATGAAGATGATACCCTTGCTCTTGCCTTTGAATTTTTTGATCAGGGGATATCCGATGAGAACAATCCGGATTCAACCTTAAAAGTGTATTTTCAGGAAGGGGAGTTTATTACTTTTTCCTTAGATTCATCAGCAAAGGAAATGAAGGTATTTACCAAAATCAGTAACTGGTGCGGTGTAGATTCACTGCAGGTAACCGTGGAAGATCCTTTACAGGAAAGTGATCAGGAATATCTGAGAGTTGAAGTGCATCCGGTGAATGATCCCCCGCTTTCTTTTTCTCTGCTGGAACCTATAGATGATGCAGAAATTACCAATAGTCCGGATTCCATTCATTTTGTCTGGCAAGAAGCCGAGGATCCTGATCCGGGTGATATGGTGAAATATCTTTTTGAATTGGACACCACTCCAAATTTTAACAGTCCTCTTCTCATTCAAGAGGACAATGTAGCCCAAAACAGTTTCTATTTTCCGGGATCGGATTCCTTATCCCATACCACCTATTATTGGCAGATAATAGCAAAGGACACCTCTGACAGTATAACTGTATGTGAAAAAATATTTTCTTTTAATTTGCAGTCTTCAGCTGTGGAGCTGACAGACGCAGTTCCGGATAAATATTTTCTGCAGCAAAACTATCCTAATCCCTTTAACCACAGTACCCTAATCAGATACGGACTACCGGAGGCAGAGCTGGTGGGGATATATATTATGAATAACCAGGGTCAAAAAGTTTGTACCCTGATTAACCAAAGAATAAAATCAGGATATCACACGGTTCAATGGAATGGCAGGGATGACCAGGGAAGAATGGTCTCTTCCGGTATATATTTTATTGTTTTGGAATCAGGAAAGAAATGGTTGGTCAAGAAAGCGTTGTTTCTGAAATAGATATAAGAAAAAAGACAAAAGATAAAAGAGAGGGTGTTTTTAAGGAGGATTAAATAACAAATAACAATATCCAAATATCAAATAATTTCCAAATAACAAATTCAAAATTATAAACAACTTGTCAAATGCAGTTTTGGACATTGTGATTTGAATATTGTAATTTATTTGTTATTTGGAATTTGGGTTTTGAATTTTGAGGTTAAGGTTAAGAAGAAACATCAATACATCTCTGGAATAGTGGTATACTGGAATTTTGGAATAGTAATAAATTTTTAATCCATCATTCCATTATTCCAATCTTCCATTCTTCCATTTCCTTTCATCCCTTAACCTCAACCTCAATCTAAACCTTATGAAGACTGGACTTAACAATATATTTTTATTGTGGCGTGCAGGCGTCTTAAAAACTTTTTACATTAGAGAGATAAACTATGAAACGGAAAGTACAGATTGGTATGATCGGGGGCAGAGAGGCTACTGCCGAGCAGATTAAATTAGCGGAGAAAACCGGGGAGCTCATAGCCAAAAGAGGGGCGGTTCTTATTTGCGGTGGTCTGGGAGGAATAATGGAAGCCGGATGCAGAGGGGCAAAAAAGGGTGGAGGGACAACCGTAGGCATATTGCCCGGAAATTACATAGAGGAAGCAAATCCTTTTGTAGATATAACCTTATCTACTGGCATGGGAGTTGCAAGAAACACAATTATTATACATTCATGTGCAGGAGTTATTGCAGTGGGTGGTAAATATGGCACCTTATCAGAAATTGCCTTTGCTTTTCAGGAAGGTATACCAGTTGTTTCTTTGCAAAGCTGGGATTTTGATGAGGCCATACAGCAAGCTTCCTCTCCTGAAGAGGCGGTAGAAATGGTTTTCCGAGAATTGCAGATGAAGTAAAAATATAAAGAAATGTAGTAAAGTTACTGATATGGATGCAAATGCGCATATAGTAGTTTCGGGAATGGTACAGGGAGTAGGATACCGTTATTTTGTATACCGGCTGGCTAAGAGAATGAATTTAACCGGTTGGGTGAAAAATCTTCCCAACGGGGAAGTTGAAATTGAAGTTGAGGGTCAGAAAGGAATAATAGAATCTTTTATGAAAGAGCTGCCCGTCGGCAATTCTTCTGCAGTGGTAAGGAATATCGAAGTAAATTGGGAAAAACCAGTCGGTCAATACAGAAATTTTGATATAACATTTTAGATAATTAAAGGGAAGGGAATGGATAGTTTAAAAAAATTAATAAGAAATATACCGGATTTTCCTCAAAAGGGTATTGGATTCAAGGATATCACTACCCTTTTACGGGAACCAAAAGCATTTACCCAGACGGTTGAAAAATTATGTGAACCGTTTAAAAACAGTAAAGTTGATATTGTAGCCGGAATTGAATCCCGGGGTTTTATTTTTGGGGGAGCCGTGGCAGTAGAATTAGGGGCAGGATTTGTCCCTATCAGAAAACAGGGCAAATTACCGGCAGAAATCCTGAGTGAGGAATATGCTCTGGAATATGGGACCGATGTGATAGAAATACATAAAGATGCAGTGAAAACGGGAATGAGAGTATTGCTGGTGGATGATCTTTTGGCAACCGGCGGAACGGCAGCGGCTTCGGTGAGATTATTGAAGAAACTGGGGAGTGAGGTTGTGGGAGCAGCCTTTGTGATTGAATTAGATTTTTTAGGGGGGAGGGAAAAATTGAAAGAAATTCCTCTCCATATCTTGATAAATTATGAAGAAGAGTAGTGCTGAAAAATATTAAAAAATTAACTTGACTTTTTAAATTATGATAGATAATTTATCCCTATTAATAAATAAAGGTTAATCAGGTATAGATATATGTAATTTTATTAAGCGAATGTAGCTCAGTTGGTAGAGCTCCAGCTTCCCAAGCTGGTTGTCGCGGGTTCGATCCCCGTCATTCGCTCTCAGTTTCTATGATACTCAAATAAAAGGAGGTTATCATGAAAGTACGAAAAAATGTAATATGTATATGGTTAATTATTTTGATTTTAATGCCTTTATTATTATTCAGCCAGGGATATGTTCAACAGGTCGGTCCATCCGGAAAGGTTAATTGGACCAGCCAGGTAATAAAATGTACGGGAATTGGTGCCCCCAATCCGGATCAATCAATGGCTGCTCAAAGAGCGGGGGCGTTGAGGGCAGCAAAACTTGATGCTTTACGAAATCTTCTGGAAACAGTAAAAGGGATTAACATAAATGCAGAAACCACAGTGGAAAATGCGATGATAACCAGCGATGTTATCCAGAGCAATGTTAAAGGTGCTGTCCGAGGGTACCAGGTTGTGGATACCCGTTATATGTCATCAGGTGATGTTGAGGTTGATGTAGAAGTACCTCTTACCGGAGTTATTATGGAGAATGTTTTACCCCAGGATTTTGGAGGCGGAATTCTTTTAACCGGAGAGCAGCTTTTGTGTCCGGTATGTGGTCAGCCCTGGCCGGTGGGTAAGCCGGTACCTCCGGGAATTGATTTAGTCCATGTTGGAGGTGATTATCAGGAAGGCTATGGAGGTGGTGTGTTTACGGGTTTAATCATTGATGCCAGAGGCCTGAACGTACGTCCTGCCATGGCCCCCAAAGTGCTGGATCAGAAAGGTGATGAAGTATATGGATCCAAGTATGTGGAACGCGAATATGCTGTGGATATCGGCATGGTAGGGTATGAAAAGAATATTGACCGGGCTGCCCATAATGATAGAGTTGCTGATAATCCTTTGATTGTTAAGGCCTTAGAAGCTTCTGGGCAAAATGGTACAGATGTAGTAGTGAGTGAGGCAGATGCAATAAAAATCCATAATGCGGCTGCCAACATGAATTTTCTTGAGCATTGCAAAGTAATGTTTATTTTAGATTAATTAAATAGGGAGGAATACAATGAATATTCGAACCCTTAATAAGTTAGTTACACTGTTTTTAATGGTATTATTCATTTTTTCAGGGTGTGGTCCAAAACCAATAGAGAAAGAATCCATTTTGGATACACCTGATAACCATTACCGGCAAGGACATCGTGCTTTGGACCGAGGAGACCTGGAAGCAGCAGCAGAAGAATTCGATCGGGCTACTGCTTTGGATCCTGATTATGCCGGAGGGTATGTGGGGTTAGGTTTGGTGGAAGCAGAAAAAGAGAACTATAAAGATGCACTGGATCTGGTTGATAAAGGAATTGGTAAGGATAAAGAGTTTATTGATGGTTATATTGCCAAGGGACGCATATTGGTTAAGCAGAGAGCAGGTGATAAATGGCTGGATAATGCGGTCAAGCAGTATGAAAAGGCCTTAAAAATCGATGAGAACAACGAGAAGGCGCTTTTCTACCTGGGAGAAGCCTATAAGAATGCCTATGATTTTGATACTGCTGCTGATTATTTTAAAGATGTTATCGCTATAAAAGGTGATTTTGCAGCTCAGGCAAACAGTGAGTGGGAACTGATGCAGAAAATTCAGAGAGCTGCTCCCGGAACCAGGATCGGTAAAAAAATAGCTTTAATTCCGGAAATAGACCGGGCTGATCTGGCTGTTTTATTCATCGAGGAGTTGAAGCTTTTAGAGGTGCTTCAGAAAAAACAACCCAAAACCTATGATACCCGCTTCCGTCCTCCCAAAGATCCCACTAAAATGGAAGAGCAGGAGCACGAACAAAAGTTGGCAACGGATATTGAAAATCACTGGGCTAAAAACTATATAGAAGATATTATTAAGGCAGAAGCTATGGGAGTTTTCCCGGATAGAACTTTCCGGCCCGATGAAAAGATAACCAGGGCAAATTATGCTATGTTTTTGCAAAATATTTTAATTGCAGTTACCGGTGACCAAAAACTGGCTACCAAATATATCGGAACACCCTCCAGATTTCCGGATATCAATCCCACTCATTATGCCTATAATGCCATCTGTTTGTCAGTCGATCGAGGAATAATGCAGGCAGATAAAATGGACGGATCCTTTGGTTTAAACAAAACGGTTTCCGGTGCAGATGCTTTATTGATAATAAGAGACCTGCAGAATGCCTTAAGAATGACATTTTAAGTAGGGAGAATGTTTTGAAAAATACATTAAATAAATATATTGTTTTTATCTTTTTTCTTTTATTGATCTCTAATTTACAACTGACAGCCCAAGATATTTCTGATTCTTCGGAAAGTAAAAAAGTGGTTGCTACAGGTACAGGATCGATTTTTGATAACAATATTGCCAAGGCCAGAGACGATGCCATTGAGGATGCCCTTAGGCGGGCCCTGGAACAAACCCTGGGTACCATGATTGAAGCTGAAACTTTTGTGGAAAATTACCAGGTTATTGATGATAATATTTTCAGCGAAACCAAAGGGTATATTCAAAATTATCAGGTAGTAAGGGAACAGAAACGTAACGATTATCTCTATGAAGTAATGGTTACGGCCATGGTGAGCATGGAAAATCTCCAAAACGATCTGGAAGCCATAGCTACTCTTATGCGCAGAAAAAATATGCCCAGAATGATGGTGATGATTGATGAGAAAAATATCGGGAAGTCAGTAGGTCTTTTAAATTATATTGAAGCTGAGACCAATAATGCGGAAACAGCTATTATTGATGAAATGATGGAAAAGGGTTTTACTTTTATTGATCAGTCAATAGTTAAACAGAATCTAACCCGGGAAAAAGCTGCTGCTATTTTACAGGGAAATACGGAAATGGCAGCTGCCCTGGGCAAGAAAATCGGAGCTGAGGTGGTATTAACCGGTAAAGCCCTGGCCAATGCCACGGAAGTGGAAGTATACGGGACCAAGCAGCGTTCTCAGCAGGCAACTGTCAATGTGAAAGCTATTAGAACCGATACCGGAGAAATTATTGCAATTGCTTCTGCTGATGGTGCCTATCCCCATATTAATGATATGGTGGGAGGCGCTAAGGCTATTAATAAGGCCTGCGTAAAATTATCCGATGAGCTGGTGGAAAAAATTCTTTCCAGATGGCAGAAGGATGTCTCTTCCGGAACCATGGTTACTTTACGAGTGCAGGGTTTGGATGATTACAGTCAACTGAGTAAATTCAAATCATCCTTACAGTACTATGTGAGAGGTATTAATTCTGTGGTCCAGCGTCAGTGGAGTGCAGGGTATGCAGATTTAGATGTTAATTTTAAAGGTACCGGAGAAGATCTGGCCCAGCGGTTATCCGGCAAGAGTTTTGAAGGCATGACGGTTAAAGTGGTCGGGTTGTCTCAGAATCAGGTGAGTGTGGAGGTTAGTGTAGATTAGATTGAAGGGTCTTAATCGGTTTTTAGGGGTTGGAAGATAGAAGTTAGCTTCTCCATCTATGCCTCTTAATTTTTAAACATCTATCTTCTATTTTCTAACTTCTCTTATTTTTTTAATACTATAGGTTTATTTTTTAGTTAGATTTTAACATTTTACATATGTGGAGGTTTTACATTATGAAGAAAAAAGTAATTATTGGTTTTCTGCTTTTAATGATGATGGTTTGTTACCTGAATGCTTTTCCCCAATTGAAAAAAAGAGTAGCAGTATTCACTTTTGAGGATAAATCGGAACATGGATGGCACTGGTGGGACGGAAAAGGTCCGGGAGAAGGGATGGCTGATATGCTTACCACTGAACTGGTGAAAAGTGGCAAGTACAGAGTTATTGAACGCCAGGAGATTGCTAAATTGATGGAAGAGCAGAATCTGGGGCAGACCGGCAGGGTAACGGAACAGAGTGCAGCGCAAATCGGTAAATTGCTGGGAGTAGAATTGGCTGTAATTGGAGCAGTTACCGAGTTTGGATATTCCAAGAGTGATAAAGGCGGAAGAATAAAGGGAGTTGGATTGGGAGTAAGCAAAAAAGAGGCAACTGTGGCTATTGATGTGAGATTTGTCAATACAGAGACAGGAGAAATACTGGCAGCGGAAAATGTGCGCAAACATAAAAGTAAAGGCGGAATAAGTATCAGCACTCCCGAGTTTGGTTATAGCGATCGGAACAGTTTTGATAATTCCCTGGTGGGTAAGGCTACCAGAGAAGCGGTGGAGGAAATGGTGGAGCTGATTGACAAGCAAATGCAAAGCATACCCTGGCAGGGTAAAATCCTGAAAGTATCGGGTTCCACCGTCTATATAAAACCGGGATCCGACGGAGGAGTACAGGTAGGGGATATATTCACCGTTTATTCTGAAGGGGAGGCACTGATTGATCCTGATACCGGATTGAATTTGGGAAGTGCTGAGACAGAAGTAGGTACTATTGAAGTTACCGGTCTTATTGCGGGAGGAAAAGCAGCTACAGCGGTGATCAGATCGGGCACGGGATTCAAAATCGGGGATCTGGTTAAACAGCAGTAATTTGTATTTCTTTTAATGGAACAATTAAAACCTCCGGGAGAAAATTACTTTCGGAGGTTTTTATTTTTAATCAGACAGGATAAACAGGATTTATCGAATTTGTGGGTGAATTAATTATTGATAGATAGTTTAATATGAAAAATGATATTGAAAAATCAGTTTCCGATTCTCTGGAAGCGGATATGAGCTTACTTCCCTATATGCCCTTTCTGCTTCAGGATATGTGGGCTCTGGGCTGCTCCGAGGAAGATATTCTTAAATCCATTTCTTCTCTGGGTCTGATCCCGGAATGCAGCAGAATCCTGGATCTGGGCTGCGGAAAAGGGGCTCTATGTGTACAAATTGCCTCCCAGTATACATATAAAGCAGTGGGAATAGATGTTATGCCTTCTTTTCTAAAAGAAGCGGTCCGGAGAGCAGAAGAATACCATGTTTCCCAGCTCTGTCAGTTTGTGCAACAGGATATCAGGGAATATGTAAGGCTTGATCATGCCTTTGATGTGGTTATCCTGGCTTCTTTGGGTGGAATTTTCGGATCAATACAAAATACAGTTTCCCGATTAAGAACCCAGGTCCGTTCCGGCGGATATATGATCATTGATGACGGCTATCTCAGAGAAACGAGTTCTTTAAAACGGAAAGGCTATGAACATTACAAAAATTATGATGAAACCATCAGGGAATTAACCGGTTTTGGTGATCATCTGATTAAGGAAGTCAATACTTCGGAATTCAGTAAGGAGTTAAATGTCACCTATCTGAGACTGATAAAAAAAAGGGGAAAGGAATTAATTACCCGGCACCCGGAAATAGAAAAAGATATAGAGTCTTATATTAATCTTCAGTCTGAAGAATGTCAGGTACTGGACACTCAGATAGAAGGTACTCTTTGGGTGTTAAAGAAAGAGGAATGATTTTTAGAATCCCGGATTTCATGCTTAACCCAAAACCCCGGGTGTCTGTTTCCCAAGACCCCGGGTGTTTAGAATATTCCGTTCACTTAAAACACCCGGTGATGCGCCTGCGGCGCAACAACC
>CAZKMO010000033.1:15434-26161 GCA_964554015.1 uncultured bacterium | reverse complement strand
ATTATCAAGCCATCAACAATCGTCTGCTGCCATCTATAACGATTTGATCTGTAATTGGCTCCCACCAAGGCAGTAACATCAACATCAGCGGTGAGGGAACGGTTTGCTCTGACAAATACATCAAAGTTGGTTTCTCTGTTCAGATCATTATTATCAACAAATTGTCCATCGGGAAAGTCATTCGTATATTTTGCTTTTATATATTTCCTGCCTTCGGCATAAACATCGACACCTCCCCGAGCGGTCAGACTTAACCAATCGTAGAATTGATAATCAGCTTCAAGATGACCAAATATCCTGTGCCTGATCCTGGAATTGGTATTTTCCTCTACTATCCAGTAAGGATTATCATGATAGGAATAATTCCATCGTAAGGGAGTACCATCCTCGGCTTTAACATGATTTTTAAGCCATTTCGTGTCTACCTGACGACCAAACCAGCCGGTAAACTGCTGCATGGGATTATTGGAATTATAGCCGTTTCCGGTCAGATTATCATTTGATGTATTGACATAATTAGCCACACCGGATACAGAGAGTTTGGCATTCACTTGAATATTTCCACTTAAATAGACCGAATTTCTTAACTGATCTGTATTGGGAATGATTCCCTTTTCACCTTCGTAGGTATAAGAAACCCGGAAATTGGCTTCCCTACTTCCCCCGTATACCGAAATGTTATGTAGTTGGGAAAATCCGGTTTCAAAATAATCCCTAACATTGTCAGGATGAGATACCCAGGGAGTGGGAGTACGATTCCAGCTAGGTATACTGGGATCAACGGTTCCATCTGCAAAAGGTGAATTAAATTGAGAAATGAGCAGCGGTTTTCCTTCCCCTTGCACCTGGATATAATCATGATCGCCGTACCAATCATCATAATACTGAGACAGGTATCCGTCTAAAGGCGGTCCCCAGCTTTCATCAACTCCGTCATTAACCCCGCCGTAATCACCATCATAATAGGCAAATTCACCATAACTGCCTAAAGACAAAGAATCAGTCATCAAGGGAGAACCCTGTCCGTATTTATTCTGAAATTTAACCAGAGGATTATAAGTCCGGAAGGTAAGATGGCTGCTATAACTAATTCCCAGGCCTCTTTTCTGCACTAAACCAGCCCCTTTACCGCTTTTAGTGGTAATTTCCACTACTCCATTAAGTGCTCTGTTTCCATAGAGGGCAGCTGCATTTGCTCCCTTTAATATGTTAATACTTTTAATGTCATTGGGACTGATGTCGGCAGCAGAATTTCCAAAATCAACCGCTCCCACATCCGCACCTGTTTCATAATAGGTATCATAATCAGTCGATTCACCATAGGGATCTATTTGTCTGGCAGAATTGATAATAGGCACACCATCCACCACAAACAAAGGCTGATTATCACCGGTTAAGGAACTAATTCCCCTGATCTGTATTCTGGCGGAACTGCCAATTATACCTGAAGAACTTATTACCTGCACTCCAGCAGCTTTTCCGGATAAATTACTTACGATATTGGGATCTGCCACTTCAGTTAAACTTTCTCCTCCTACCGACTGTTGAGAGTATCCCAATGCCTTCTCCTCTTTGGTTATACCCAAAGCCGTAACTACAACCTTTTCCAAGCCGATGACATCCGGTTCTAATTCAAATAGAAGATCTTGGGTGGAACGCGGATCCCCGGGGCGTAAAACAAGCGTCTGTTTTTTATACCCCATATAACTTACTACTAATGTAGCTTCTGCGGTCAAATCCATAGCAAATGAAAAATATCCATCTTCATCAGTAGCAGCTCCCACATCCTTTCCTTCAATTGATACATTAGCATATGCAAGTGGATCACCTGTTTTTGCATCTATTACAGAACCACTAATTGTAACCTGTTGAGCAAATAAGCAACCCGCTATCAAAACCAAAGTAATAACTATAAATACATTTAGTATTTTTTTCATTTTTTAAGCTCCTTTTCTTAGATAAAAAAATTACTCACACAAACTTACTTACTCCAAACCTCTTTTAGACCTGCTTAAAAAGCATAAAAATATTTTTGCTTCACCTCCTTTCAATTAATGCATACTTAATCCTAACAAATTCTTCCAGTACTTCCTGTATTGTAACCATAATATCTTTATTTATCACCTCCCCTTATATTATTAAGAAATAATAACTTATCAGAATATAATTTCATATCCGGAAACAAATAACTTTCACACCAGAAATAAAATAGTAATATTACTATCATTTCTTTACCACTATTAATTTTTTATATACATTAAATTCTTAAATATATTAAGTATATATATTTTTTATGAAATTGTCAAGCGTTTTTTTTTAACTTTTTTAATTTTCACACATCTGCTTTAGTCATACATTCAAGACAATAATCACTTAAAATTAAAAATATAATTTACCTTATAAATTCTTTCTTTACAGCATATTATGCTATAATCTAATACAATCTTATCGTTTCTTGATGAGCTACACAAATTCGAGGTTTAATAAATTTTTCAGGCAAAGTTGTTAATTACTTCCCCGGATTTTACTACCAAACTCTTTATTGACATATTTCCTAAATATGGCACCTGTTTGAAATTTTCCAGCTCAAGACAAAAAATATCCCCGCGTTTATTAGGTTTCAATGTCCCTCTGTCGTTCAGATACAGCATGGCAGCAGGATTAACCGTAAAACCATCAATCAATAAAAAAGGATCTCCCAGCCGGTATCTAAGGACTGCCAGGGATTGTATAAGTATGGGTGAAAGAACTGGTGAGGATCCGGGATTAAAATCCGTGGATAGAACTATTCGCTCCGGTACCTTTAAAAGTTTATTTATTTGACCGATATTCTCTGAAAAAACAAATAGTTCCGCACTAGGTAGAAATACTGAATAAATATTTTCATTATCTATAATTCTTTTGGCATCCTGGTCTGATAAAATCTCCAGATGATCCACATGCCTCACTCCCAGCTCACAAGCCAGTTTTACTCCCCCTATATCACTCATTTGATTAGTATGCAGACCAATATGATATCCCAGATCCAGCGCTTTTAATATCATTTTCTCCGTCTCCTGGAAAGTAAAAACTCCCTTTTCTACAAAAATATCAAACCAATCTGTGTATGGTTTAAATTCAGGTATCAATTTTTCACAGACCAGATCAATATATTTCCCCTTCTCCATTTCTGGAGAAACCGTATGAACCAGAAAAGTCGGTACCACATCCACCGGATGTTGTTCATTAAGCATGTTTATTACTTTGAGCATTTTTTTCTCATTTTCATAATCCAGTCCATACCCTGATTTTATTTCTATAGTTGTAATACCAGATCCCAATGCTCGGTCCAGATATTTTACTCCATTTATTAAAAGCTGTTCTTCAGAAGCTCCCCGTACAGCGGATACTGTCGTATAAATTCCTCCTCCTTTTTGTAATATTTCCAGGTAGGACCGGCCCTGTGCACGCAGGTACATTTCATCTTCCCTGGTTCCATAAAATAAAAGGTGGGTATGTGAATCAACATATCCGGGAAGAGCTATCATATTACTACAGTCAATAACTTTAGCATTATCCAAAACCGACCTATCAACCTTCCTTTCTATCTCATCAAAGGGTAAAATACAATTAATTAATCCATCCTGGATAAGGATACTCAATCTTTTACCATCCTTTCTCTTTTTATGCCCATACACCTGATTGAAATTTTTTAAAAGAAGATGTGACATGATAATATAATAATAAAATTTTTACAGCAAATCAACCGTTTTTAAAACGATAATTTATCCCTTAACCTCAAATCTTAAATTCCAAAACACAAATTCCAAATAACAAATAAATCTCAATGTTCAAATCTCAATAACCAAAACTGCTACTGACAGGTTGTTTGGAATTTATTTGATAATTGGATATTGAAAATTGTTATTTAATTCTCACCAAAACACCCTCTCTTTTTCCCCAGACTTAAGGGAAGATACGGTAAAAAATAATGGAAGGTTGGAATTATGGAATAATGGAATGCAATTTAGAAATTTTACCCTACTCCAACATTCCAGTATTCCCCTATTCCAGGGATTTATAGATTTTTTTCTCAACCTTAACCTCAACCTACGCTTTTATCTTTTTTCTTTTATCTTTTTTCTTTTGTCTTTTTTCTTTTGTCTTATTAAGATTATACCTGCTTGTGCATCCATTTATTCTTACCAAACCAGAAATAAAGTGAAATTCCTTTTAAAAAGGTAGTAAAACTTATAACAAACCACACTCCATCCGTACCAAATTTAAAGTATATACCCAGTATATAGGAAAGTGGTATTCTCAAAAAAGTTAAGAGAAAAATTACCAGAAAAGGGTGCTTGGTATCTCCGGAACCAGAAAATACCCCTTCTAGTATCACCTCAAAAGCCAGAAACACCTCAAATATTGCTATGAACTTTAAATAATGTACTCCATACCGGATAACATCATTATTAGATATAAAAACCGAATATAATTGAGCACCATAAAAATAGAAAACAAAAGACACAAGAAGCAGCACTGCAGAAACAACCCTCAGGGAAACTAATACAGAAACTCTAGCCCTTTCCGGTTTTCCTGCTCCCAAATTTTGACCCACAATTGTACTGGTGGCCCGGGAAAATCCCAAAGTAAAAAAATAGGGAAATGCTTCCAGTCTGTGACCTATACCCAGGGCAGCAATCGGTTCGCTCCCGAATGTTGTCAGAATTCCTGTTAGAATCAAATATGTAATGGAAAACATAGCTCCGCTAAAAGAAACCGGTAATCCGATCTTTACCATTCTGATCAGATATGATCGTATCAGTGATTGTTGTATTTTCAAAGAAAAAAATTTTTCTTGAGGAAAATATTTGGACAGCATACTGAGCATTAATATACAACCTATAAACTCTGAGATAATGGTCGCTAGTGCTGCTCCTTGCAGACCAAAACCAAAATAAAAGATAAAAACCGGATCAAGTATAATATTTAATCCTAAAGAGAAGCTGATTATTAACATAGGCTTTACTGTATTGCCTATACCCCGCAGAATATGCTCACCGGTG
Organism: uncultured bacterium; assembly: GCA_964554015.1. Taxonomy (GTDB): domain Bacteria; phylum Zhuqueibacterota; class QNDG01; order QNDG01; family CAYUAG01; genus CAYUAG01. Next base: position 21,116 of record CAZKMO010000033.1, on the reverse strand, counting down.
ACCATCAGATTAATAAAAAAAAGCCCGCTTAGGAAAATCACTGTATAATCTTGAGAAAGAAGTGCGATATTATCATCCAATCCTAACCAGTAAAACACTCGCAAAGAAAGAGGCAAAAGAATAAATAGTAAGAGAATAGTAAAAATTATAGTAACTACCAAAGCATATCCAGCTGTTTCCAGTAAGGCTTTTTTATTTTTTTCACCACTCCTCCTTGCTACCAGGGCCAGGGTACCCACCGCAATAGTTAAAGCCAAAGCTCTAATCATCCAGACAAAAAAACTGGCTGAACTGAGAGCTGCCACTGCATCCTTGCCCAATCTCCCCACCCAAAACATATCAACTACTTCAAAAATCATCATAAATAAATTTGAAACAACCACTGGCAGGGCAAGGGATATCAGCCCCCTTATAATTGATTTCTCCTGTATTGTGTCTCTTTTTCCCCAGATCATTATTGCCTTTATTATTTGGATTATCTAAAGAAAAAAAAATAGGGAAGATTGAATTAAGGGAACAATGGAATGAAGGACAAATAAATTAACCACATTCCAACATTCCAGAATTCCATAATTCCATAATTCCATAATTCCAGAAATATAACGACATTTTTTTCTTAACCTCAACCTAAATTATTTTTTCTTTTATCCCTTTGTTTCACTCAGGGCAAGCTTTTTTTCTTTGGTCTTTCCTGAATGTAGTGAATATAATAAAAAAAATGGTGTCTTAAAAACACCATTTTTATTAAATAATGCTGTTAACTTAAAATTAATGATAATACTTTGTTTTTATTCTTTTAGTTAATTCTTGTGTCACCCTCAAAGACATACCGACACGGGATTTTGTATATTCAGTTAAATAGTCCTTGGCTAAATCCGGGTCCTGTTTATATAAACTTCGGGCTGTATTCTCTATATACTTTTGCATGTGAAACTGATAGTTTTCAAACTCCGAAAAAACAGGTAGTATAAACTCAGAAGCCTGTAAATAATGGGCATCAGCTAAGTTCTCCAGATCATTGATAATCCAGTAAGCTGCGGATGGATCGTAATCAAAGGTTCCAGGAACCGGATCAAAATGATGCTGTAAAGCTGTATCAGGATCATCAATTCCCGGTGTATTGAAATACTCTTCAGGAATATCTTTAATACACCCATACCAGGGAACATACACATTAAAATCGGGACGTCCAAAACAGGTCCATACTATACTACCAATTTCTTCAGGAAGATTAGAACTATATTGAACAATGGTGGAAAATATGGTAGTAATTGTACAGATAGTTCTTTCTTGGGTATAATTGGGATTAATAACATATTTTTTGGGCATTGCCCCCACTATTCTATGCGCTATCCCGGGTAGAACATTTTTAGCAACCGGACCATATAGTGTACCTTCAAAATGATCTCGAAGAATTCCCAGTACATCGGAAATAGTCATTTTCTCCTTGGGTGTAACTGCAAAAGGAAGTCCATTTTGTTTTGCTTCCTCGACAGAAACCATTTGGCCTGTGATTAACTGCTGGGCCCGCCACTGACGGGTATCATATCCACGGTTAAATAATTTCCCCTCAGGAGAAGGCACCCGCATATAAGAATAAGCAAAATCAAATGGTTCTCCACTCTGTGTGTCATACCATTCTCTCTTTTGAGCATAGTCTCGGATATTTTTTTGGGAAAAAATAAAATTATCCTTATCCTCAAAATCAACCTCTCGTATAACATAGGTATTGGGTATAAACACTACTTCCTCATCAGGTACTCTCTGAGCAACCCAATGTTTTCCTGCCACCATGGACAGTACCCATCCTTCTTCCGAATCACAAATTATCAGGGTTCTTCCAGAAGAAGCGTATCCATATTTATCCAGCAATTTTCCAGCAATCTCCACACCTTCTCGGGCCGATGTAGCTCTTTCGGCAACGATTCTCCGCAAATGAAATCCAATACCACCCTCCGTTATTTCTCCCTGATCTTCTCGGGAGTGACAGGCATCACTGGCCACTGCCACACCCCATTCATTTATGTAATAATCTGAAAAAGGCAGATCATTAACCTGGAACCACAGTAATGACCAGGTTTGTTCCACCTGAGGGATCTGGGCTCCCCCTCGCAGCCTGACCACCATGCCTTTATCATAGGCCTTTCGGGGAACCCTCCATACATTTACTATTCTTCTTCCACCATCATCTTCGTTATGGCCAAAAAGCACTGAACCGTAAATACTCGCTTTTTTGCCCACAATAATAGTTGAACAAGAGTATAAACTGCTATAACATAATAATATTAACACAAACAACAGTGCGATTATTCTTTTCATTGTTTGCCTCTTAAAAAATATTTTTTAAAAATTCATATATTAACTTAACTGCTCTGGGGTGTATAAATAGAACATAATGTTGGTTTTTCAGGTGACCTTCGTTTATATAATACTCACCTAATCATTATATTGAATGATACTTATATATCTATATTTTTAATCAAGATATTTACGTAAATACTGACTCCGGGAAGTATGGCGAAGTCTGCGGATGGCCTTCTTCTTTATCTGTCTGACTCTCTCTCTGGTTAAATTAAATACCTCCCCTATTTCTTCCAGAGTCAAGGGCCTTTCTCCTTCCAGTCCATAATAGAGTTTTATTACTTTTGCTTCTTTCTCAGAGAGTGTCTTTAATACATCTTCTATCTCTATTTTTAAGGAATCATTATTTAAATCATCATCCGGCAAAGGTTGATCACTGTTATGCAAAACATCTACTAATCTGTTACCATCTTCCTCATCAAGGGGAGCTTCCAGGGAAAGATGCCTCCCTGACATCTTTAAAGTCTCATACACGTCACGTCCGTTCATTTCCATTGATTCGGCTACTTCCTGAGTATTGGGTCTTCTTTCTAACTGCTTTTCCAGCTTTTCATGAACACGTCCGATTTTATTTAATACCCCAACTTTATTTAAAGGAAGCCGTACCACTCTGGAATGCTCGGCTAAAGCCTGTAAAATGGATTGCCGTATCCACCAGACTGCATAGGAAATAAATTTGAATCCTCTGGTTTCGTCGAATCTTTTAGCAGCCTTAATTAAACCGATATTTCCTTCACTTATTAAATCACTCAGAGAAAGTCCCTGGTGTTGATATTCTTTGGCAACACTAACCACAAATCGGAGATTCGCCTGTACCAGTTTTTCCATGGCCTTCTGATCACTTTTTTTGATCCGCTTGGTCAGTTCAATCTCTTCTTCTGGTTTTAGTAAAGAGACTTCACCAATTTCTTTAAAATACTGATCAAGAGTCTGTTGATCGCGGCTGTCTTTATTCTTTGCCATAATACCTAATCACTGGTTTCATATTATAATTTCCTTGGTCAGGGTAGATATAATATTATATTATTTTCCCAACTTATAATGTGCAAAAAAAAACACGGTCTGTCAAGGGCATATACAAAAAAATTTATTTTTTCACTTTCAGGCCGATTAATCAATCCGGTAAGGAGCATTCCAGTAAAATTGCGTTATCCCGGCAGGAGAAGCCAGCCAGATATAATCTCCATCCGGAATTATCCATCGAAGGGAATTATCTAGCAATCCATCCTCTTCCGTAAATCGACGCCAGTGATTTTCCTTTTTTACAAATTTAACCAACCCTTGTTCAGAAGCTATCCATAGAATCTCTCCGTTATTTAGTAGGGCATTTATACCCTCAGGAATAGGATACTGATCCGAAGGATACCCTTGCCAAGACTTACTTTCCATATCATACATCTCCAAACCACCATTCCCGGCAAACCATACTTCCTTATTAAAAAAATCCATGGCAGTAATATCAACATTCAGAACATTGGATACACCTTTCATAAAACTCCACTTTTTGTCTTCAGCATTAAAAAAATATTTTCCCTTATCTGTACCGGCCCAAAGATTGTTACCATCACTCACCAACCGATATATCATTCTATGATTAAGGGACTTTATATCAGCTTTATCTATAATTTCTCCTTGCATCCTATTAATCCCTGCAGCTGTTCCTATCCACAAAATATCCCCGGTTTGAGTTAAAGAAGTAATATAATCATCCCAAAGATTATCAAACACATCATATACCTTCCATTCATTCTTGATCTTATTATATCTTGCCAGACCATCATCTGTGGCAAACCAGACAAAGGGGGTATCCTCTGCCACCAAAATATCATTTACCTTATCACTCCGTAAATCACTCAAATAGAGAGCTTCAAAATATTCCCAGCTATTATTTTTTTGATCCCACCGGGTAATTGCTCCTTTATCTCTGCTACTATGTCCACCAATCCATAAGGTATACTCATCCCAGGCCATGGTTTGAACATCTGAATCATAAAGCCCAAAGGGAAGCATACGCAGCTGTTCGGTTCTAATATCTCCTTCTCCACATCCCAGTCCATCTGTACCTATCCATATGGATCGAAAATTATCTTCTAAAGCACAGGTGATCCTATAGGCTCGCAGATCAAGACTTTTGATAAAGCCCTGCGGATCAAAAATATATTCCCTATTATTCATAAAAAAATTGGGAAGTGAATCAACAGCCCTATTACTACTCCAGCGGACATTATCCTGAACTGCACTCTGGGTATCGGATTGAGAAAACATAGAACCGAATCTATCTCCTTGATAGTAGGTTTCTCCTGTTTTAAGCCATATAAACTTCTCACCGCTTCCTAAAGCTGTAATCCTTGTTCTTATATCGACTGGATAACCGATATTATACCACTCTCCTGTAGTGGGAATCCTATAACTCAATCCCTCCTCCGTGACACACCACAGATTTCCGGATGTAAAATCATAAAAAACAAGAAAGATATGATCATTCTTCATTCCATTGCTTCTGGTAAACGGTGTATCCCACTCCTGTTTATAAAAATTATATCGGCATATTCCTCCGGTTGTACCAAAATAAATATACTCGTTTCCCTGATCCATACAAGTAACAAATCGCATAACCGGATAACTGATCCAATCATCTGGTTTGAATTCTATAGACTGTTCCGATACTTGCTGAGAATAAACGGATACAATGATAAAAAAACTTACACCAACCATTATAAATAATATTCTTTTCATAATTTATTACTATCCTTTCTTAATAATGATGTATTTTCTTAACCTAAATCTTAACCTTTATCTCTTCAGTAAATTCAGTACAGGCATTGTCGAAGTACTCAGGACAGATCCTCAAGTGAGAAAAAGAAAAGGAGAATGGAAGGTTGGAATGATGGAATAATGGAATGATGAGATAAAAATTTTACACTATTCCAACATTCCAACATTCCAGCATTCCACTATTCCAAAGATTTTCATTATTCTAAACTCATATATATCGCCCCTAAAGGAGCTTATTTTAGGGAAGTCCATACAGTTCTATAAATATTTAGTCCCTAAAGGGACGCCAGACTGAACATTTAAAAAGTAATTCTTAATTCAAAATTCTAAATTTACAATTCCCTTTTCCCCTCTCCTTTTCTCCCTTCTCCATACTTCTCCTTAACCTAAACCTTAACCTCTATTTTTTATCTTTTATCTCTTCGACTAGCTCAGGGCAAGCTTTTTTCTTTTGTTTTATCCTTTATCCTTTTTCCTTTATCTTTTTCTTTAATGTATTATACAATTTCTATAAATTAACTTTAATACCACCCCTTACCTCCACTC
>CAZKMO010000033.1:0-15334 GCA_964554015.1 uncultured bacterium | reverse complement strand
AATGTATTATACAATTTCTATAAATTAACTTTAATACCACCCCTTACCTCCACTCCACTCGCATTAATTTTCCTGGCATTGATGAGGACATTACCGATAAAATAACCTAATTCCCCTGAACACCAAACATCAGGGTTTATTTTGATATCTGCCCCCATACCAATTCCCATTATTAATGCTCCTCCAGCCTTAAATTGCGCCTGAGAACCGTGTCTTATATCAAGAATTCCCTTCACCAAATTTCCCTGTAACAATTTATATCCCAATACACCTCTTATTTCAAACTGATCTCTTCCCGCTAAAATCCGTTGTGGGAGCACCGCTGAATCTGAAAATAATTTATCTTTTGTTTTAATTCTATTAGAAGCTAAAAAAGTTAAATTTATTCTATTAAATTCTTTAAAATATTGAAACTGCATTACAACTCTGGTCCCAGGTTTAAAATGCTTTTTGGATTCCCAGGTATCACTCCCGTGGAATATAAAAAGAAGGTCTGTTTTCCAGGCTCCAGTCTTGAATCCCAGGGTTACACTTAATTCATCTCCAGGATTATAGATTCCAGAACTTTGAGAGAAGGGATGATATCCTCCCCGAAGTATAAATCCCGCCCCCCAACCGAAAAGAAAACCCTCAAACTGGGCAGCACTGCAAATTCCTGCCTGAATATTAAAACCCTGCCCCGGATCTGAAGACCTGAAATTAAAGGCAGGAATGGCAAGTACCTGAGCAGTCTTCAACTCTTTCTCGTTTAATCGATTTTTCCCCAAAGGAAAATTAATACCAAAGATTACAGTCCAACGGTTATCGAGAATAAGTAATCTGCCTCCCAGTTTAATATCTGATACTGAAATTAAATGATAATCGGATTCTTTGGAATAGGTAGAATAAAGGGGAGCACAGACTGAATATAACTGACATTGACTGTTTAAAGTGTAAATATAGGTAACAGGAAGGGTAAATTCGGAAATTTTATCATTCTTTGATTTCCAAAGTTGATAAAAAAACTCCGCCCCCAAATTCATTGAGTTACGCTGGTCAAATTTTTGAACAGCAAAAATAAAATTGATAGGGAAAACCAGCCATGAAAAAAGGTATATAATGATTTTACAATCCATGGAGTAACTCAATTACTAATGACCAAGCTGGACAGTTACCACTGCTGTTTCACCAAAATTATTCTGTACTCCATCTCGAACGGGATTTCTTGCATCCAGACCGGGTAAAAAAGATGAGGTAAGCATTCCGGCAATCTCTCCCATATATTCCTGGGTAGGTGGAAAGTATAACTTTTCCGTTTCTTCTGGAATCCTCCTGGCAATTTCCTCGACCTCAAAAATATCACTTTTTAAAAGGGCAGAAAGCTCAGTTCTTCTCTGAGCTTGCCTTGCTTCCAGAAAATCTGTATCCAGCTTAAAGGCCATGGTAAAACACTGAGTAGCTTTTTCATACAATTCCTTATCCTCATAATCCAGGCCTGCACTATATGAAACAAAGGCAAGAAAATTTTTAGTTGGCACCACACTAGCCAATTGCCATTTTTCTTTGCTTATCTCAGTCCCTAAATTCCTTAAAATTCTATATAATAACTTCTTTTCCACATCAAACACCTCAGTAAAATTACCTTCAACTTTCTTTATAGTTATAATTTTTTTGCTGTCAACTTTAATAATATTAACCCCAATAACCAATCGATTTTCCCCCACATCATTGTATATTCCTTTTATTAAAATTGAGGCTCCCAGAAGTTTTGCCATGCGTAAGCATTTCTCCTCATTAAAATATCCAAATTCACCAAAATCTAGGGCAGACACCAACTCCTGCATTTCAATTCTGGGAACAACCTTAAATACTCTCAATTTTGTCATATCAGAGATCAATACATCAGCTATTCCTTTACTCACTGGTTGTAAAAGAGGATTTTTCCCGGCATATAAAAAATTAAGGATCATTATTCTATTTCGGGATTTCTGCTCTACTGTTAGCGAATCACTCGCCAGTAATGTTTTTATTTTTTTCCTTACTGCTTTTCTATAAAGATACTGAACATGAGTTCTAATAATATTTATTAAATTTATATCGGAAATAGTCTGGTTAAACTTTCTATAGAAATAAAGTGCCTTGGATAAATCATGCATCTTTTCATAAACAGCAGCCAAATATAATAAACCCCGACTATTTTCGGGTTCTTTCTGAATATAATATAATAACAGACGAGAGGCTGTCCTTAATTCCCCTTTTTTATAATAGGCGATTCCCAATTCCCTGACACTTTTCAAATCATTAATATCCTGTTTAAGCTGTCTGGAAAATGCCTGAATGGCTGCATCATACTCCTGATTTTCCAGGGATTCTTTTCCCAGAGTGTAATAACTGCTTTTATTTATTGATGCACAGCCTGAAAATAAAAAAATAAACAAGATTAAAATATTTAGCAACTTATAAGGCATATAAAATCAACCATTTCATGGATAGTATAACTCTGTCTTTTTCAGCTGATGTTTACATTAAAAATCTCATATAGAGATCAAAATTCGATCATAAAATTTAATTAATTACTAATAATTTAATTGTCGTTTTTTAAAATGTCAAGTACAAAGTAATAAAAATACAATCTTGAACATGGGAATTAATTCTACAGTTATTTTCTTTACTCTAAATGATAATTCTGCTTCTTGCATCCCCTTGAACATTACTTTAGATTTTTTTAACTTTTAGGGAAAATAAAAATTTATTTTCTATACAGATTTTTTATCAAAAAAAGCAAGAGAGCATAATAATGCTATTTATTTTAAAAATTATTGAATTTTATGCCTACTCTTCTTGCCTGGCTGGTTGAATTATTGGTTTATAAAAACCAAAACTTATTAACATAGATAACGTATAAGAATAACCATGACACAATAACTCAAAAATCTGATATAAAGATAAGCAAGTAAGGAAAAGACCCTTTAAAAGCAAGGAGTATTTATCATGAAAAAATCCAACCGTTTAACCTTCATTTTCATTGTGACCATACTATCTATGTGGAGTATGAAAATTAATGCACAATCATCACTTAAAGATGAAATGCGTCTCCCCTGGGCAGTTTCTCAAAAAGATTTTTTTAGAGCATGGCTTACCCTCGGCGGTTTCCCGAATAAAGACGGGAAAGGATTTGACACCGATTATCTTCAGGAACATGGAGGTGAGGCTACTATTGCCCCTGTTGCGGGCATGACACATACACTTCCCAACGGTTTAACTTTTGAATGGAAAAAATATACATCACCTTATAACTATGTGAATTTTTTCGATGTGCTGAAAGGAACAGATTTCAGCATGAAGGTGGTGTATGCTTATAAAACCATAAACCGCCCGGCTGATGGTAAGGTTATTCTATCATTCGGAAGCAATGTGGGTAATAAAATATGGGTGAACGGAAAACTTGTGTATGCCCAGAAATCAAATTTTGCTTCCGGGGAAAATAACCACCTTGAAGTTGATATGGTTAAAGGCGAGAATTCAATTCTTCTCAAATCGGTACATGGCGGCTGGACCTGGGGGTTCTGGATGCGTTTGATTGAGCCTGATAGGTTTTCTCTGGTTCATGATTTCCAGTTGTCGCCCTCAATCGTAAAAACAACAAAAAAGAATAAGCTTATGGTTAAAACCGACAGAACCCTGAATCCCGAAATTCAAAAAATTGAGGTAAGGGTGAAGGCAGTTGGGGCAGGTGGAAAAGTTGTTGCCGAAAAAAAAGTAAAACGTGGTGATGAAGTTACCTTTGATACTGAAGTTTGGAAGAAAGGCGTATATGATATTTGCCTGAAAAGTATTAATGCAAAAGGCGAGATAGAAACAGCCTATTTATATTGGTATAAAGGCGATGCCATTCAAAAAGCCCAAGAACTCGTTTCCAGTGTACCTGAAGATCCTGAAACACCGGAAGAGCTGATTCATGTGATGCTCTCGGAATTAATCTACGATAAAATAGGAAACGATTTATCCAAGGTTGATTCATCTTTAATAAGTACGCTTTATTCTCCCTTAATGGAATATGAAGAGTTGATGAATAATTCCGCTATTCGGAAAAATGGATTCCTGAGATTAGCTTACCGGGATGAAATTGACAACACGCCCCAATTTTGTCGTGTGTATCTTCCCCTGAATTATGATCCGGATAAAAAATGGCCTCTGGTAGTAAACCTTCACGGTTATAATGGAGCTAATCCTGTGTATGTTAAATGGTGGTCAATTGATATGAGGCATATGGATTTGGTCGACACATACCCAGTAATTGATATTGAACCTCATGGACGGGGCAACACCAGTTATCAGGGTATGGGTGAGAAAGACATTCTGAAATGTATTGAGCTGGCTAAAGAAAAATTTAATGTTGATGAAGATCGTATTTATTTGAAAGGCGAATCCATGGGCGGCGGCGGAACCTGGTATGTAGGCACCAGGCATCCCGATATTTTCGCCGCTATTGCGCCTGTGTTCGGGGGATGGGATTATCATGCCAATATGACGGAAGAACAAATTTCCACACTAAGCGAACAAGAAATATTTGATTTTGAAAAAAACAGCAGCTTTGCCCAGGCGGATGCGTTATTAACCACGCCTGTTTTTGTTACTCACGGCGATATCGATGCTTCGGTTGATGTTAAATTTTCGCGGTATGCTGTTAGAATGCTGCAGCGATGGGGATATGACATTCGCTACCACGAATATCCCGGTTTTGGGCATGAAGGGATTACATACGTTGATCAAGTCATTTCCTGGTTTCTGCAGCATAAGAAAAACTCAGCCCCTAAAAAGGTTCGGGTCAGATCGGCTGCTCTCAATTCAGCTAAATCACATTGGGTGAAAATATTGCAGCGGAAAAATCCTTTTACCTTTATTGAAGCTGAAGCTGAAATTTTAATACATAATACCATAAGACTGGCTTCGGAAAATGTACTTGCGCTTGAGCTTACACCTCCGGCAGAATTAATCAATCCTAAGGAAAAGGTTACCGTTGTCTGGAATGTAAATGATATAAGAGAGACAAAGCTAAAAGACGGCAAAATTACTTTGTTTGATAAAAATTATAAACCTGCCCGACTTAATAAAAATCCTGACATTGAGGGACCGATATCTGATGTTACCAACACCCCTTTTGTCGTGGTTATCGGCACCATATCAAAGGATTCATTGATGGTAAAACTATGCCGTCAAAAAGCAGAGGATTTTATCAATTATTGGAAGGATTGGCAAAAATTTGAGCCGCGTGTTTTTCTTGATACCGCCTTGACCCAGGAAGCCATGAAAAAATATTCTCTTATTCTTTACGGCGGGCCTCAGGCAAATCTCATTACCCAGAAATTGAGTGCTAAAATTCCGCTTAAAATTACTCCTCAGGAGATTGAGATTGCGGGTAAAACTTTCCCAGCCAAGGATGCCTGCCTGCAGATGGTTTATCCCCATCCTCTAAATTCCAAAAGGTATGTATCCATTATTGGTGCAACTTCTTATGCAGGCATGTATTTTTATAACAGAGAAAATGAGAGTTTTGATTATTATATCAAGGATGGCTGCGTTCCCAACAACCGTTTGGGAAGACCCCTGCCTAAACTCTATATTACCAGAGGAGTGTTTGATTATAATTGGCAGATTGCTGAAGATTTTATGGAGGCAGGAGATCCGGATTTAAGAAATACCTGTCCGGTCCGAAAAGTATTACCCAATTTAACCACCGCCATTGATAATTTACCTGTGATTGATCCAACCGTTTATGAAACCTTAACCGGAACTTATGAAATACAGCCGGGTGTAAATTTATTTATTTTTACAGATGCAGGCAAACTCATGGCTAAGGCTCCGGACGGATACATATTTCAGTTATTCCCAACTTCCGAAACCGAATATTTTGTTGATGTAATAGACCTTCAGTTTATATTTTGTAAGAATGAAAAGGGCTCAATTGATAAAGTTATTGTTCATCAAGGTAATAGGGATATGGAAGTAAGGAAAGTGGAATAATCATAGAAGGGAAAATATATACAATATGAACAATGAACAATGATTAATTATCTTTATTCTTCATTCGGGTAGATTTCAGTATTGAGAATAAAATTTTTGCCAATTCATCTGCTTCCATATGTATACTCTCATATGTTTTTTCATCAATAAATGATGTATCCTTGAGAAGTGAAAGCCAATATTTTGTTTCTAGACATTCTTTATAAGCTATTGAAATTTTGTTAGAAAAATCAGCCTTGGAAATTGCACCATTTGCTTCTGAAATATTAGCTCCTATTGATGTACCACTCTTCAATAATTGTTTGGAAATAATAAACTCTTTTTTCCTCTTACTGAGATATTCATATGCCTTAACGATACGAATTGCAAACTTATATGCTTTCTCATATACAATATTTTCTTTCGTCATCAAAATTTCTCTTCCTTACTTATTGATTATTGATCATTGTTCATTGACAATTGTCATCTCAAGACAGCAATTTAATCTGTTTGGGAAGAATGTCAATCTCAAACTTTCTTCCCTCCAGACACAGTGTCTCGCCATCCAGGTGAGCGGGTAATCCTTTTTCCAGGGCATCAACCCGAACCCGGCCTGTTCTCATAAAGGTAATCTCCTTTTTCCCTTCCTGCGTTCCTCTTATGAATTGAAAAATTAAATAAAAAATCCTCAAAGCTCCGGCCTTTCCCGCTATACAAAGGTCTAATTTCCCATCATCTATTTGGGATTCCGGAGTCATCATAAAACCTCCTCCCATGCGGGTACCATTCATAATCGACACCATTAAGGAGGGTTGAGTAAATTCGGTTTTATTACAACTTATTTTTACCATAAGAGCATTATCATATAAAAAAATGGTTTTCAAAGCAGCTACCAAATAGGAGAGTGGACCCTTGATATGTTTTAATTTTTTTGCTTCAAATCCCACCACTGCATCAAATCCAATCCCTATGCCATTGCCGAAATAGCGACACTCATCCACATCATCCAGAAAAACTCTTCCGATATCTATCAAACGGCTCTTTCCTTCTGAGACAATTCTGCAGTTTTCTTCCAGGTTTAAGGGCAATCCCATGCCATACAGAAAATCATTTCCACTGCCTGCTCCAATAACTCCCAGCACGCACTTTTCTGTCGCCTTAGACTTTCTTTTCATTAAACCATTGATTACTTCATTAACCGTGCCATCCCCCCCTACTGCTACCACCTCATTAAATCCCTGGGATACAGCCTGATCTGCCAGCTGAATAGCATGTCCCGGACATTCGGTCATAAAAATTTCATAACTCAAATCTTCCTTATCGAGTAATTCTTTAATTTTGGGCAATGATTTTAATGATATGCCACTACCTGCTGCCGGATTTACAATAACTTTAGCTCTTCTTTTCAATTTATTTTTCTCCCTTTTAAACAATGTTTATTTTAATATAGAGGATACTGAATTAAATTTTAAATACAAATAATTTGCCTCGGATTTACACAGATTAACACTGAAAATATCTGTGTTTCATCCGTGTTTATCTGCGGCTATTTTATTTAGATTATTTACCTATCGTTTTAGCAGGCAGGAGCCAAGTGCCCAGAATACCTGCAATACCAGCCACCACAAAAGTCATCAATCTCGAAGTTATAACTTCCTCCATTCCAGTTGTTATCCATACAATCCAGAATACAATACCGCTGATGATGGTTACCAGCACTGCTCTTCCATGATATTTCTTCCAGAAAAGAGAAAAAAGAATAACAATGGAAAAAGTGCTCCCCACTCCTGCCCACACATATCCCACCAGATCGTAAATTAAATTCCTAGAAGAAAAGTAGGCGAAGCCCAGAGCAATAACTGCCAAAGCTGCGGTTATTATTCTGGAATAAATAAGTCTACCTGATCTGGTTCTAGCAGATTTATTTTTTCTCAGTAAATTCTCAGAAAGCTCAGTAGAAGAAAGGATTAGCAAGGAATCTGCAGTTGATATCATGGCAGCAATAGCTCCGGTTATCAGTATGGCAGCGATAACCGGAGGGAAGATCTTCAGCATTACCAAGGGCATTACATATTCCTGATCCTCCAGGCCCCCAGGACCAAACAGGGCCAAGCCAATCCATCCTAAAGATAAAGCCCCTGCATAGGCAAAAACTGTCCAGATTATACCTATATTCCGTGCTTTTTTGGCCTGGGTAATATCCCGTATGGCCATAAAACGTATACTGAGTTGAGGCATTCCACCCAGATAGCCAAAAAACCAGGAAAAACCCCCTACAATAACCGCTCCTGCCGCAAATCCGCTGACAGCACCGGTGAGAGAACTAGGTGCCGGCCCAGCCTTAACTAAGGCTTGCGGAATGGATTGAGCAAAAATATCCGGACTATGAGCTATGGTAATTAATCCTACCACTGGACCAATCACCAAAGCAGCAATCATTACCAGAGCCTGAACCACATCCGTATACACCACACTCCGGAATCCTCCGTAGACAGTATAAGGAATTATTATCAGGGCAGTGATCACCATCCCTAATCTGGGATCCAGATTAAACATGGTATGCAGGGTTTTTCCACCCCCCAGAAACTGGGCACCCACGTAAAAGAAGAAGATAAAAACCAGGACAGAGCTCCCCATAATTCTTATCCAGGTATTCACTTCAGGATGTTTTTTGGCAATATAATCAGTAAAGGTATTTACCTGAAAATGTTCTGCTTCATCTCTAAGACGCCAGGCTATTCCGCTCCAGGCAGTAATTATACCGGCTAAACACCCCACAGCAGTCCATAAACCGGTCAATCCGGAAGCATAAGCAAAACCAGGCAGTCCTAACAAAGCCCAGGAAGACTCGCCAGTGGCTCTTTCGGATAAAGCAGCAGCCCAGCCGGGAAGCTTTCTGGCGGCAATGGAATAATCCGATCCTGTCTTGACTTTACTGCCTTGATAAATCCCCCATATTATCAAAAAAGCAAGATACACAATCATTACCGCTACTATCTGTGCCCGATATTCCATACTATTCTCCTATTGGAGTACATGATATATTAATAATTTTAAATTTATCGCTATCGGTATTCGGTATCGGTATCGATAATATAATTCATACTTCGATTGCGATTCCGATACCGACTTCGACCTCCGAATGTATCATGCTGTCTAAAAATCAACTTTCCCCTCAATATCCTCCGGTGGTCTACTTAAAAGACTGACTAGTATAATTGCAATAATTGATATTAAAAAACCAGGCACTATTTCATACAGTTCAAATATTCCTCCCTGCAGTTGTTTCCATATAACCACAACCACCCCTCCGGTTACTATTCCGGCAAATGCTCCCATTTTGGTCATTCTTTTCCAGAAAAGAGAAAGCAGTATGGCCGGCCCAAAAGTAGCCCCAAATCCAGCCCAGGCATAAGCCACCAGATCAAGTACTTTGCTCTCAGGATCCATGGCTATGAAAAAAGCAATAACTGCAATTATTATCACTGCACTTCTCCCTACCCAGACCAGTTCATTCTGAGAAGCTCTCTTTCTGATAAAAGGTTTATACACATCCTCAGTCAAGGCTGAAGAAGATACCAGAAGCTGAGAATCTGCCGTACTCATAATAGCAGCCAAAATAGCTGCCAGACAAATACCGGCTGGAATAGGATGCAAAAGCAGTTCAATAAGTTTTATAAAAACTTTCTCTGTATCCGCACCCTTTAGCATAACCTCAAGACTGCCAATTCCAGAGAAGCCAACCAGGAGAGCTCCAAACATACCAATAAACACCCACCACATGGCTATCATTCTGGCTCTTCCCATTTTATCCGAGGAGTTAATGGCCATAAACCGGGCCAGAATATGAGGCTGACCAAAATATCCTAATCCCCAAGCCAGTAAAGAAACTATGGAAATAGCTGAAAAAGATCCCCCCCCTACAGATTTAAAAGGATTCAACATGGTCGGATCTACTGATCGCATAGACTGAAAGGTAGCATTCCATCCCCCCTGATGTATGATTGAAACCAAAGGAACCACAATCAAGGCCAGAAACATGAGAAGACCCTGAATGCAGTCAGTCAGGCAGACAGCCGTGAATCCACCTAAAAATGTATAGCAAATAATCACTAATGCCCCTATGGAAACAGCCCCTAAATAGGGCAAGCCGAATACACTTTCAAATAATTTACCTCCTGCAACCAGACCTGAACTGGTGTAAAATAGAAAAAAGATAAGAATAAAAATTGCAGTGGCTGTTCTAATAATATGTGATCTGTCATCAAACCGATTTTCGAAATACTCGGATAAGGTAATAGAATCTCCCAGAGCTGCAGTGAATACCCGTAACCGGGAAGCAACAAACTTCCAATTGATATAAGTGCCGATCAAAAGTCCCAATGCCAGCCACCCCGCTTTAATCCCGGCCGCATAGGCCAATCCCGGAAGTCCCAGTAGTAACCACCCACTCATATCAGATGCACCAGCACTGAGGGCAGTCGTAAAACAGTTAAGTCTTCTGCCCCCCAGTAAATAATCCGATACATTTTTAGTGCCCAGGTAGGAATAAATTCCAATAGCCAGCATTACCACAAGATAGGCAAAAAAAGTGGCAATTATTATTATTTCACTCTGCATAACATTCTCCTGTATGATAATCCCCTAATCAAAACTCTGTTGAATATTATTGATCCTATTAACCATTCCGAAAATTCTTATTAGGTAAATTGTTATTTGGAATTTATTTGATATTTATTTATTGTTTTTTTGATGATTTTCTATTTCTGTAATACACCCTCTCTTTTATCTCTCCCACAAGGGAGAAAAAGAAAAGAGAAATGGAAGATTGGAATAATGGAAGGATGGAGTAGAAATTTTACACTATTCCAAAATTCCAGTATTCCACTATTCCAAGGATTTATTGATGTTTTTTCTTAACCTTAATCTTAACCTTTTCTTATACTCCCTATCCCATTCTCCTTCTTACCCCTTTCCCTACTTTTTCCTTTGTCCTTGTTTTATCTTTTGTCTTTTTTCTTTTGTCTTTTGTCTTTGAATAACCCCCTATAAGCTTCCCATACCAAAATCAAGGCAACAATAAAAAGCAGTAAGGCAAAAACAAGCAGAAATATAGTCCCAATCGGGCTGAAGGTGTCTGGTAATGATTCGCCGAAATAAAAACCAATTAAAAGAGAAGATTTCTGATAAATTAAAAAAAGTAAAGCAGTGAGAGTAACGGCAAACATGAAATACATGGGATAGCGCAGAAATCCATTTTTCTTTTGTTTTACCTGTAACCATACACTGGTAGCTAGTAAAGCCAGAGCTGCCAAAAGTTGATTGGCAGAACCAAAAAGAGGCCAGATTGCCTGATAGGATCCGGTCAGAGCAAGAACTGCTCCCGGAATCAGAGTTAAAACAGTAGCAGTAAATCTATTGGTCAAAAATACTCGAACCGCTGACTCTTTATCCGATTTAAAAAATTCTTGAAAAGCGAATCTACCAATTCTGGTAGCAGTATCCAGGGAAGTGAGGGCAAAAGCAGATACTGCCATGGCAGCAAAGATAATTCCTGATTTCCGGGGAATTCCCAGACTGTTAAAAAAATTCCCTACTCCTTGAGAAAAAAGAGCTATAGGATTGGATCCCATACTTTTATATTCAGAAGGTAGAAGGATTATAGCGGTTATGAGAGCAATCACTGCCAGTAATCCTTCAATGAGCATACCGCCATATCCGACTGGTCTGGCATCCGTTTCCCGATTAAGCTGTTTGGAGGTGGTCCCGGAGGCAACCAGGGAATGGAATCCGGAGATAGCACCACAGGCTACTGTAACAAATAATATAGGAAACAGGGAGCCAAGTTTGGGATCAATAAAATTGGTAAAGGGCTGTAATTTCACCAAAGGATTCCTGATTAAAATACCTATAAAAGCAAAAATTAAAACCAAATATAACAGAAAAGAGTTTAAATAATCACGAGGCTGCAGTAAAATCCATACCGGCGTTACCGAAGCAATAAATATGTATCCCAGTACTATCCAAGTCCAAACCTGCCGATTGATAACCTGATCCGAGGAAAACTGCAGAGGAAATTGACTTCCCAGCCACACACAAAATAACAAAAGAATCACCCCAATTAGGGAAGAAATTCCCAGAGGAAATTTTAATTTATAAATTGAAAAGCCAAACATCAAAGCAAGTACAATGAACAGCGAAGAGGAAGTACCAACCGCAGGAGTTGAGGTAAAGGTGGTAACCACCAGAATCACAAATGCTGCCACCACTAGCACCAGAGTTGACCAGGCAAAAATCAAAAACAGACTTTTCCCCTTTTGACCGATATAATGTTCAATCACTTCTCCCAAAGACTGTCCTTTATGGCGCACCGAAGCTACCAGAGCAGTAAGATCATGCACTGCTCCTAAAAAAATGCTTCCCAGCACGATCCAGAGATAAACCGGTATCCAACCAAAAGCAGCTGCGGTTATGGGGCCAATGATAGGGGCTGCTCCGGCAATGGAGGCAAAATGATGCCCCAATAAAACCGGCCATTTTGCCGGAACATAATCCACTCCGTCTTTCTGACTATGGGCCGGAGTGAGGGCTTTTCTATCCAATCCCAGTCTCTTCGCCACAAATCTACCATAAAAAATATATCCGGCTATAAATATAAGCAGGGAAAATATGATTAATATTGAAGAGGACATTAGTCTAATCCTTTATGTCAATTCAAAATTATATGTATAGATATTACATACTTTATTTTAATCTAATAATTTCTCAATAATATTTTTGAATTAAAATAAAACAGACATTATAATCATATTGCTCAAAATATAACAATTATTTTGTAAAGATAAAAGGATTAATTGGGGGCAAATTCTGATAGGATAGAATATTTCTCAGAGTTATTTCTTTATCACTTTCTCACGATCAGAAAGAAAATTAAGGCTTCTAATAAAACTAAAAAACCACACCCGAGATCCTGAACCTAGTTCAGGATGACACCTCCCCCTGGTTTAACACAGAATTAAGAATTAAATACGTCATGCTGAACTGGTTTCAGTATCTCTTGCTGTAACAGCAGTGTTCCAGAAAATCAATTTTACAATTTCTGATTCCTATTTACTAAGGAGCATAATAATATAATGATCACAGTAAATTGTTGAAGTGAAAAGTCTTTATACCTCTATTGAAAAAATTACCCTAAAATAAAAAACCCCCCGAAGGCTTAAATATTCGGGAGGTTGTTGTTGAAAAATAAAAAACTACTAAAACTCCACTTTTGGTGCTTGCTGAGCAGTATCTTCAGCTTCAAAATAAGGTCTTTTGGTAAAGCCGAAAATACCAGCAATGATGTTTTGGGGAAATCTTCTAATGGTGGTATTAAAAATTTGAACCGCCTGGTTAAACCGTCTCCTCTCAACCGCAATCCTGTTTTCGGTTCCTGCCAGTTCATCCTGCAGGCTCAGGAAATTCTGATTTGCTTTAAGTTCAGGATAATTCTCTCTTAATACCAAAAGCCTTTGTAAAGCTCCTGCCAATCCCGCTTGTGCTTCCTGAAATCTTTGCAGATTCTCAGCAGTTAAGTCTTCCGCACTTAATTGCATTACGCCCCCTACTTTAGCCCGGGCTTCGGTTACCGCTTGAAAAGTTTCCCGTTCATGGATAGCATACCCTTTCACGGTTTCCACCAGATTGGGAATCAGATCATATCTTCTTTGATACACATTCTGAACCTGAGACCAGCTTACATTAACACCTTCCTCCAGGGTAACTAATTTATTATAGGTTCCCCAAAAACTGAATACGATTATTAATACCAAAACAGCCAGGATAACTCCAACAATACATCCAATTCTTCCACCTTTGCTCATAGTATTACCTCCATCAAAATTCAACTTTATATTTCAAAAACCGCTTAACTTACCGAATCTACCCGTAACGAAACTTCCCGAAGGATTCAAACTTTCGGGAGGCTGTTTACTGGATTACTCAATTAAAATTCTACTGAAAAACTTATAACGAATCAACTGCCTTACTTAAACTCTGTATCTCTTTGATATATTTCTTTAAAATAGCATGTAACTGCTCTTTAGAAACCTTCACGCTGTTATTCCGATGAGCAAGTAATAAGGAAAATATACTCTCATCCAGATCAAACTCCCGGCACATAGAAAGGATGACATCCGACTTTTTTATGGGAACTTCACTGTCCTTTAAAAAAAGAAGAGCCTTAAAAATCGAGGTAAAGGTTACCATAGATTCATTAATTAAGGCGGACATTTTCTTTCGCTTACCTCTGGTTAAAATGTATCCTTGACGCAAAGTAAGAAGCTTTCCCTTTAATTCTCTTTCACATTGAAGCCGTACGTCTTTTTTATTGAATTTTAGATCTTTTAGAATATCTTCACCCTGTATAACCTGATAGGTTTGAGATATGTTGAAAAATTCCACCGGAAAGCTATCCAGCGATTCCTGAATATAGGAAGTGGTTAAAAATAAAGGCACACTAATATTTTGCCCCTGCCAGGATCTGACTTTCTCACTTACAAGATTAATTTTTTCTATTCCTGATTCACTGAGACAAACCAGAAAATTAACATCGGATTTCCCAGGTATATATTCTTCCGTGGCAGCACTTCCATAGAGAATTATTGATTTCACCTCATTACCGAAAAATTCGTTTATATCTTCAGTAAAATCTTTAATGATCTTTTTCAACTGCTCTGGCATTGATTTCATTCCCTGCCTCCAAACTTAAAATGCATAAAATTAAAATCCTCGGGATGCACCACCTCCGCCACTCATCCCACCGCCAAATCCACCGAAACCACCACTAAAGCCACCTCCTCCAAAGCCTCTTCCTCTTCCCCCTCCCATGAGTAATCCCAGAAATAACCAGGGTAAAATTCTCCCCCGGGTAACAATAATTAAAAATAGAATAAATAATATGGGAATTATTCCTCCTCCCCTTCCTTCTGAGCCATCTCTGGAAACTCTTCTGGTTACCGTCGGGATACCGGTGATGGTAACTCCCTCCTCCCGGGCAATTAAACCTGCACAATATACTGCGCCCTGATATAATCCCTTCCCATATTCACCCTGACGAAATTCGGGGATCACGTATTGATCTAAAATCTGGCCTGCTCTGCCATCAGTTATTATAGACTCCACACCGTATCCCGTTTCAATCCTAACTTTCCTTTCCTTCATAGCAAGGAGTAAAAGAAGACCCTTATCTTCTCCTTTTTTACCAATACCCCATTTCTCATATAAACTGCTGGCATATTCCTCTAAACTCATATCGCCCAAACTATTCACAGTAGCAACAACAATTGCCGTTCCTGTCTTCTGCAGGACTTCC
>CAZKMO010000032.1:10854-26291 GCA_964554015.1 uncultured bacterium | reverse complement strand
CTGAGGACATGGAAGCCTTTATCAATTATTGTATGGGCCTGGAAGCAATGGATAGGAGGGATATGGTGAGTGCTCAGAAATATTTTCAAGAGGCTTTATACATTGATAATGATTTTCAGGAAGCAAAGGATAAACTGATATCACCTCGTATCTGGGAAGCGACTCATAGCGAAAACAGAATTAGAGTAGCAACTGACGTCGATAGTTATGCAGAAGAAATGGCAAAGCGAAAACAGGAAGAGCTGTATACTCAGCCTCGCCTGGTAAATACTGTGAACCGGTTGCGGTGGATGGCTGGAAAACAGAATGCAGAGTTCATACCAAAAGAAGAATTTAGGCGTTCATTTGTAGAAGCAGAGAGAGTTTTGTCATTATTACCAGAGGAGATAGGAACACCTCCTCCGCCTCCCGGTAATTAAACGAAAAATAAGTTAGGAGAAAATATATGCGATATACTCGTATATTTTTGTTTTTTATAATATTATTATTCCTGTCGACTGTATGGGGTCAGGAATCTGATAATACTGAGTTAGTTGGCAGATGGGGCTACGGACATTGTCGCGCCCTAGCCCGTTGGCAAAATGCTTTTACCTTTGTGGGAAATGGAAGTCTTTTGGAAGTATATGGATATGATGTGGGCAGTTCTGAGCTGGAAAAATTGGATCAGATTCTTTTAGCTGGAGAAATTTTAGATATTGCAATTCATGATGTTACTCCCACAGATCAACAGATTAATTTATGCGTTGCCTTGGGAGATACTGGTTTTCAAATGGTGTTCTTTTACCAGGAAGGGATCAAGAAAGGAACATTTGATACCAATACCTATGTAAAAAGTACCGAAGGAAAGGTTCTGGGCATATCCTGGGATGAGGAGAATTATTTATTTGTAGCAGATGGTGAAAATGGATTAGCGCTTTTTGATGCCCAGGAAGTAACCAATCCAGCATTTCTTGAAAATATACAAACCGCTGGTTATGCAAGAGATATTTGTGTAGTAAATGATAGTTCTGTAGTGGTGGCTGTAGACACTGCTGGATTACAATCTATGGCCATAAACAGAAATGCACAAAATGAGATTCTCACTTTACAAAGTGCTGATACTTTGAAAATCCCCCCTTATTTTTCTTCTTTACTGTATCCCGACAAATCTCAACCAGTTGCCCACGAAGTGTTTACGGTTGATAATTATTCCTATGTTGCCGCAGGATGGGGAGGAGTGCGTATGATTGATGCCAGAGCTCCTCATAATTTGGTTAGTGTTGGGTTATGGGTGAATTCCGGTCCGGTGAATATTATTAGTAGTAGTGTTTGCAATGAATATATATATGTTGGAGGGATTGATGCTGAAAACCATCCGGGATTATATACCCATATAGATATATCCGGAGGTACTCTCAGCCCGGATAGCACTTGTATTTTTAGATATGACAATCTTAGCAATATTGAAAAAATTATTGTTGCTAATGATACCGCTTTTATAGGGGATGGATATGGCGGATTTAAAGTTTTAGATTTATTTGATGGTTCTATCCCCAGTTATCCTTCTAAACTTTATTTTTTTAAAACTGCTGACTATACCAATGATGCGGTAATTTCAGGCAATTATTGCTTTACTGCTTCCGGGAGAACCGGGATCAAAATATTTGATATAAATTTTACCCCACCGGAAAAGTATATGGAGCCCATAGATAGTCTCGATACTCCCGGGGAAGCACGGGGAATATGCTTTAATAATAATAAAATTTATATTGCGGATGGATCTCAGGGATTATCAATTATTAATTTTACTAATTTCCCCTATAATCCCTATATCTGGTCCACACCAACATTGCATAGTCAAACTGATTCCTGCTATGATGTGGATGTTAGTTCTAGTGGGTATGTATTTTTGGCCTGCGGTAATGATGGATTTAGAGTTATCGATGCCCGATATCAACCTACGGAATTAACCTCAATAGGCAGTCCTTTTAATATTTTAAATAGTACCCAAGCGGTAAAAGTATCAGATAATAGGCTTATTGTGGTTGATACAAGTGGAGTTTTTGTATACGATATATCTGCTCTGCCCAATAGTATCAGTTTGATCCACTCACTCGAATCTCCAGCTGATGAATTGGAACCTTGGGGTATTGATGCTATAGGGGATAGTTTGTTTATTGCTAATGGCCGGCATGGTTTGTATTTTTGGAATCTTTCCAATGATACTTTATCTAAATTTGCCTCCACTACCGGAAAATGTACAGATATTATAATTAATAAAAAGTCCATATATATTACTGACACTGAAAAAGGATTAAGAGTATATGATCTTTCACTTCCCGATACTTTATTAAAAACCGGGAATTTCTGGACTGATGGAAGTGCACACCGGATTGATATTTCAGGTGACAATGTATGTATAGCTGACCAGGAAGATGGTTTATACGTTGTAGAAAGTTTAGTTCAATCGGAGATATCTCTTTCTTCTACCGATATTGAGTTCGGTACGGTTCCGGTGGGTGAGGAGAGAACCAGGATTTTATGGGTGGAAAATACGGGAAGTACTTTATTAAAAGGAGATATTACTATCTCCGGCGATGATTCGCTTTTTGTTTTTACACCCTCGGAATTTAAAGTTCCTCCTGGTCTTACTGAAAAAGTTGCCATAAAATTTATACCCAGTGAACAGTTAACCCTAGGTGAACAGTACATTAAGGTTGCCACTATTACTAGCAACGATCCTAATGCAGAAGAAATTGAACTCTCATTTTCTTTTGCGAGAGGATTCCCTATTCCTAAAACAGCGTATCAATCAGATGTTTTTACGGCAGGATTATGGCATTTTAATGAACAGAGTGGGGGTACAGCCTTTGATAGCTCCCCCAACGGTTTGAATGGAACCTGGGCCAATGTTTTTTCTTCCAACAATGGTAAATTTGCCAGGGCTTATCAATTTGGTGGCAGCACTAATCCCGGTCATGTGGAAATCCCCTATCATGAAGATTTGAATTTCAAAGACCATGACTTTACAGTAGAACTTTGGTTTAATATGATTTCCATTCCTCAGAGTTATGCCATGTTAGCCCTCCGGGGCAATCATCCTAACCGTCAGTTTGAATTATTTTTGGATCCTGATAATGGTATTGTGGGAAGAGTGTATTATGCTTCGGGACATAGTG
This sequence comes from uncultured bacterium, assembly GCA_964554015.1. Taxonomy (GTDB): domain Bacteria; phylum Zhuqueibacterota; class QNDG01; order QNDG01; family CAYUAG01; genus CAYUAG01. The sequence continues at coordinate 23,133 of CAZKMO010000032.1, read as the reverse complement.
AAGTTGCCACCGGATCCCTGGAGGAATTTTCAACAAATCAATGGTACCATGTTGCCCTGACCTGGAACCGGGATTCTCTTAAGATATATCTCAACAGTATACAACAAGAAAGTAAGCTGGTACGGGAGAACCTTATTGATCAGGATGTGGCTCCTTTATCCATTGGTGCTGCAACCACCAATTCTGCGCCCTTCCAAGGATTGATTGATGAGGTGCGGGTATCAATGGTTGATCGTCAACCCTGGGAATTTAATGTTAGTAGGTCTAATTTATTCGTAAAAGAAGATACCTTGTTTTTCGGTACGATACTTCAGGAAAGAAAACGCAGCATTCCTATTTACATTAGTAATCAAGGCGGAGAGCCGCTTGAAATTACCGATATTTCATCTCCTTCAGAACAGATTAGTTTTTCCCCTCAGGTTACTGGAACCTCAACTTTATCGGTGGCAGCCGGACAAAATGAGGTGATTTGGGCAAGCTATACTGCCCAGGGGAAGGGAGAATTTTCCTCCACCATTACCATTGCCTCCAATGATCCCACCTTTCCGGAAAAAACCATTCCTTTTAAGGGGAAAATTGCGGTTTCGCCGGAACTAGGAGCCTATAAGACAGATCCATTTACCCTGGGATTATGGCATTTTAATTACTGGTCAGGTCCTGTCGGAAGGATGGTAATTCCGGATTCTTCCGGATATGGGATGGACGGAATCTGGAATGGATTTACGCCAGGTACGGCAGTGGCTCGGTTTTTTAAAGCGATATTTCTGGATGGAAATGATGACTTCTGTTATATGGATAGTGTGGGAGGACATCCGCTCTATGCCAGATGGGGAGGTTTTACAGTAGAGGGGTGGTTTTATCTTGAATCAAGTACAGCAGTGAAACAATATTTAATAAAAAGGGGATATGATGATGCCAATCAGTTTGGCCTTTATCTAAATGGGGATTATGAAGTAGTTGGTTATATGTATAATAAGAACAAAGAAAAATTTGAAGTTACCAGTACTGAACCGCTGGAACTGAAAAAATGGTATCACTTGGCTTTGGTATGGCATAATGATTCACTACTTACACTTTATGTTGATGGAAGTGTAAGCAGTGACATTTCAGTAACAGGAGAATTAATCTCTCGTACTAAAGCAATTGATACTCTTTCGGTTATGGTGGGAGGAAACTGGAAAAACAATGATTGTTTTAATGGATTCATTGATGAGGTACGGTTATCATCTGTTCCTAGGTCACCCTGGGAATTTAGTGTACGAAGTGCGAGCATTATGGTCAGTTCTACTGAGATTAATTTTGGAAAGGTTATAGCTGGTGAAGAGCGTACTTTGAAATACTGGATTAGTAACGGCAGTAAGGAAGATACCCTTAAAATTTGGCCTGTTGATCTTGAAAATCTTGATTATTTCTCAGTTCCGGCTGGAACATTAAAGGTGAGTCCTTATGAAGACCAGAGTGAAATGAAACAAAAAGCACTATCAATAACTTTTAATCCTCCAAATGCAGGCAATTTTACGGAAGAACTTTCTTTTATTTCTAACGATCCCAGCTATTTAAATGATAATTTTAAAGTCACTTTAAAAGGAGAAGGATTTACAACCAGATTAACTACAGCTTATGAAACTGATTTATTTACCAGTGCCTTATACAATTTTGAAGAAGGAGAGGGGGGGCAGGCGGCTGATTCTTCCGGAAACGGAGGATCTGCGGTACTGAGTAATATAAGCTGGACAGAATCGGGAAAGTATGGAAAAGGAATACGGTTTACCAGCTTAAACAGTGAAGTGAGTATAACCGGAATTCCCTATGAAGATATTGTTAATTCCACCTTTACTTCTGAGTTTTGGTTTAATTTAAATGCCATTCCTACAAATACATATAATATGATAATGGATGTTGGTGAAGGTGATACAAATAAAATAAGAATTTTTTATCATTGGCAGTATGGATTGGTTGCCAAAATTACTGATTCTGGTGGGCAAGTACTTCAGTTGCAAACGGATAATTTGGAATTTTTTATCACCCAGCAATGGTATCATTGTGCTTTAACTTGTGACGGAGACTCTTTAAAATTATACCTTAATAATAGATGTATGGATAGAAAAGCTTTAATCAATCAAATTGATTTTACTGATATTGGTTCCCTTAGATTCGGCAATGAGGATCAAGGATCAACTAATTACTTTACTGGAATAATTGATGGGTTTAGATTTTCAACTATTGATAGATATCCCTGGGAATTTAATGTGGCTCCCAGAACCCTGGTGGTTGCTCCCCAGCAAATACAATTTCCTCCGGTTAGAACGGGATCATCCAAAAGTCTTGATCTATGGATTGCCAATGAGGGGGATGAATTTTTAAATACGACCATTATTACCGGATCGGAAAATGAGTTAACTTTGCCGGATTCACTTACTCAAAATGACCGTCTTGATACAACCTTACTAGGGAATAGCTATTTAAAAATACCGGTTGTATATACTCCAGTCACGGAAGAAATTAGTGATGCCTGGATAATTACCAGCAATGATCCTGAAAATGAGACAGTAACCATTAATATTACCGGTAGCAGTACCAGTTCTTTGAGAGTAGCTCCTTATATTACAGATATTCATACTATTGCCCTATATCATTTAAACAATCTTATTCAAGCCAATATTATTGAGGATGTCTCTGAATATGATAATGATGGTTCCTTAATTAATGGCAGTATAGGGGAAGGATATTTTAATAATGGGGTGGAATTTAATGGAAGAAACAGCAGAATTGAAATCCCCTATAGTGAAACCTTGGCTTTCGACTTTAATAATGATAATTTCACTCTTGAGTGTTTCTTTAAGACTGATACAGTATCTCAAACCCTTATTTCAAGAGGAGTTGAAACCGCCAACAGTGATATCAATTATTGGGTATATATTAATAGTAAAGGCAGAATTACAGTTGATGGATTAGGAACATTTGGTCAGAATGTCAATGATAATGCCTGGCATCATCTTGCTGTATCCTATAATAGATTTACGGAAAAGGGAAGTATATTCATTGATGGCGAATTAATTGAACAGAAGCTTTGGAATGATCCACCGGTTAATTTAGATCAAAAATTTCTTATTATAGGAGCACATGAACAAGCCGGTGGCGTTTTTTCAGGATTTTTTAAAGGAAATATAGACGAAGTTAGGATCTCTAATGTTTCCAGATCCAAGCTGGAATTTTCCCTGGGTGATTTTATGGATGAATTTGATTTAAAGATTACATCCACAAACCCTGGACAGCCTTCATATAACGAAAGATTAATCTTAGATATTACTGTATCTAATGAATTAAATGCTGAAACTGTTACTTTGTATTATAGAGCGGGAGGAAGTACAGTGTATTCAAATGTTACTGCCTCTCCCCTCAGTGGTTCCACCTATCGCTGTACTCTTCCTGGTGATGAAGTAATGCTCACGGGCATAGAATATTATATTAGCATAACTACTGGTCAAGAGACATTAACCAGTCCCAGAATTGATCCGGAAGATAATCCGAATGTATTAACTGTTCATCATGATGGATTAAAAGCGCCCTTGGTGATTCCTCACCGAGAATGGACAATGTTTTCCATTCCTTTTGATCTGGATGATAATGGAGTTAACAATGTATTAGTTGACGATTTGGGTTCTTATAGCAGATATATGTGGAAGGTATACGCCTGGATAGAGGGGCAGTATAGATTATGTATTCCTCCTGATTTTTATTTTACTCCGGGAGAAGCTTATTGGATTCAAACTCATCTTGAACAAACCTTTGATATCGAAGGAGGTAGTTCTATAACCACCGGCACAAATTTTGAAATAACCTTAGATTCTTCAGCAGTTGATACCAATGGCTTTAGTAACGGATGGAATATGGTTGGTATACCGTTTAATTTTCCGGTAGATTGGAAAGATTGTAGTGTTTCATCCGAATCGGTTAAAGGACCCTATTTTTGGGATGGTCAGCAGTATATACCGTCTGAGAATATTAAAACTTTGGAACCCTGGAAAGGATATTTTTTCTGTAATCAGAGTGATAAAAAAGCAACTTTGATAATTCCACCTCTACAATCAAGTACTAAACAAGCTAAGAGAATGGCGAAATCAATAGATGACAATCCTGATTTGTCCTCGGAAGAATGGGTATTCAGAATTGCAGCCAGATCAGAAGGATCTAATGATATTTATAATTTTGCCGGAGTAAAAAGCGATGCCAGTACCGAATGGGGGAAATATGATCAGCCTGAACCACCACCCATAGAGAATAATATTTCTTTGTATTTTTGTCATAATGATTGGGGACAGTATAATGGCCACTATTGCTCGGATTATCAAAAAATAGGAGCAGAAGGACATATCTGGAATTTTAGAGTAGAAGATAATACTGATTCAGAGATGTATGAGTTACAGTGTACTCTTTATAATTCATTGCCAGAAGACTGGAAGGCATATATTTTTGATCTGGATAGAGGAATTGCAAAAAATATACTCGATGATAATAAGTGGGATATAAGCTATAAGGATAAAAGTCAAAGATTACATACATATACTCTGGTTGTGGGTACGGAAGAGTTTATCCGGGAAAACAGTGATAACATCCCACTTATCCCGGTGAAATTTGAACTCTCCCAGAATTTTCCCAATCCATTTAATAATAATACTCTGATTAGATATGGACTTCCAGAGAATAGTCGAGTGGAGATAGTTATTTATAATTCCTTGGGACAGAAAGTACGGGAATTAATTAATAAAGAACAAAAAAGTGGAGTTCATATTGTGAAATGGGATGGGAGAGACGGAACAGGATTATATGTAGCCAGTGGCGTTTATATTTATAGATTTAAAGCACTTAGCAAGATCAAGGTGCGAAAAATGGTATTTATTAAATAACACTCGGCGTAGACTTTTGGGGAGAATATCAATGAGAGATAAGCTTTTGTCAATAATTATTGTATTTTTCTTTTGCAGCCAGTTATATGCCCAGGAAGAAGTCCTCCCTATACAGCGCAGAAGATTTGTTTCAGTTGGATCCAGTGTGCAGATATGGAAGAGACAGACTGCTCCTGCCATAACTCAACTCTCATTACCTTTTACGTATATTTACCCGGCAAGTGAAAGATTTACTTTTTCTCTTACGAGTATACCGGCTGTTTCCTGGTGGTACGGAGATTACAAAGTATATGGCCTTTCTGATATCTGGGTTAATACAAGTTGGCTACTTGCTGAAGATAGATTATTACTCAATCTGGGGATGACAATTCCAAGCGGAAAAACTCAGCTGGATCAAAACCAATATAGAGTTGTCACAGAAGGATTAACTAAAAATATTTATAAATTCAATCTCCCTAATTATGGACAGGGTTTTTCTTTCCGAACCGGGATGGTATATTCGGTCCCAATTTCTGAGAATATAGTATTTGGTTTGGGAGGACAATATTTATACAATTCTTCCTATATTCCCATAAAATATAATCTTGGTGATAATACCGGAGAAACCTGGGAAGTGTCCTATAAACCCGGTGATTTTGCTTCTGTAAATATGGGATTAGATTTTTCTTTAAATGATAATATGAAATTAATGTTAGATTGGTTTTATACGTATTATTTCAGTGATAGGTTGGAAGACAGTTTATTGTATCGAGCGGGTGGAAAGACAGCGTTTAATGTCGGGTATTTTTATCGGTTTAATGATAAGTATTTTTGGCTGTTTTTACAATATAGGCAGAGAAGTGAAAACCAGGAAATGAAGAATTTTAGATTGGAATCTTTGGATCCGGAATATAAATATCAATTTGAGCTGGATATGGTGGTAAAACCGGTTGAATTTATTCAAGGAGATATGTTATTGTTAGCAGATTATAGATATTATGGGAAAAGTGATGTTATATTAACCGATGATTATTTAGGTGGGGGAGGAATAGGATTTATATATGAGGTAAACAAATATTTGAATTGGGATTTACGACTTCAATATTTACTTGGTCAAGTGGGGGGAGTTAGCGCTAACGGATTTGATTTTTCAGTTATATTAAAATATGAATATTAAACAGTTGATTTTTAGAGTAATAATGTGTATATTTTTTTCGTTTTAATCAATAGTGAAATATTTAACTAAGGAGGTATAACGTTGGCCCATAAAATTACGGATGAATGTATTATGTGCGGTGCTTGTATTGATGAATGCCCAGAGGAAGCTATTTCAGAAGGTGATGAAATTTATGTGATTGATGCAGGAAAATGTACAGATTGTGGTTCTTGTGTTGAAGTCTGCCCCACGGATGCAATTATAGAGGCTTAAGCAAAAATAATTAATTTCCCTTGCAAGATTATTAATTGGGGTTGTTTAGAAAGGGAATTAAAACTACAAAGCTGAGTGACAAAACAGATTTTTCATAGGGTTTGGTAAAAAGTTTGTTTTTCTGTTTATTTTTTTTATTTTGTTTTGTAGTTTTAATTCTTTACAATTTTTAAACAACCCTTCGTGTTTATACACCGGAGTACTATGGTAAAATGTGTGTTGACAATTGCAGGTTCTGATTCCAGCAGCGGAGCAGGAATTCAGGCGGATTTAAAAACATTCTTTGCCTTCGGTGTTTATGGAATGAGTGTCATAACCTCAGTGACTGCCCAGAATTCATTGCGGGTTAATGGTTTGGTAAATTTATCCCAAGAATTTATAGGTCTTCAGATTGAGTCCATTCTTTCAGATTTTAAGATACAGGGAATAAAAACCGGAATGCTCTACAACAGGGAAACAGTACTTACGGTTGCTAACAAAATAAATGAGAATAATATACCAATCATCGTGGTTGATCCGGTAATGAAGGCAAAAGGCGGGGAGACTCTTTTAAAAGAAAACAGTATTGGGATGTTAAAAAGAAAATTAATTCCTCTATCCACACTTATTACTCCCAATGTTCCAGAGGCAGAAATACTTTCTCAAATGGTTATAGAGAATACAGATGATGCTAAAAAGGCTTCAGAAAAAATATATGGTTTGGGATGTAAATCTGTTTTAATTACCGGTGGACATTTACCAGGTGAACCAGTGGATGTTCTCTTCGATGGAGAAGAATTCACCTTATTCCGAGGGAAGCGGGTTGATTCCTTAAATACTCATGGAACCGGTTGTACTTTTTCAGCAGCGATTACGGCAAATATGGTAAAAGGAAAATCTCTTCAGGAATCAATTCATATTTCTAAGGAATTTCTTTATAAAGCCATAAAAGAGTCTTTTAATCTGGGTAAGGGACATGGTCCCTTAAATCATTTTGTAAACCTCAATATGTAAAATAATGAACAACAGGAAACCAAAACTTTTTTTACATGCTTGCTGTGCTTCTTGTATTACTTATCCTTATACCACTTTATCCCCGGATTATGAAGTTACTGTTTTTTTCTATAATCCCAATATTCATCCTCAGAAAGAATATAATCATAGGTTAGAAAGTGTAAAAAAATTGGCTGAAAAATGGAGGTTTGACCTTATTATTGCTTCTTATGATACAGAAAAATGGTTTACGGCGGTAAAAGGATTAGAAGAATGTAAAGAAGGCGGAAACCGATGCCTAGAATGTTTTAGGCTGCGGTTGGAAAAAACTGCTGAAACTGCCAAAGAAAGAGATTTTGATTTTTTTGCCACCACCTTAACCATAAGTCCTTTAAAGGATGCTGAGGTAATAAACCGTATAGGTATATCTCTGGAAGAAAAAGTGGGAATTAACTATCTAAGGTCAAATTTTAAAAAGAGGGATGGATTTAAAAAAAGTTGTCAATTAAGCCAACAAGAAGATTTGTATCGGCAAAACTATTGCGGATGTGTGTATAGCAGGAGAGAGAAATAATGTATGATTGAACAATATGATTTTGGAAAAATTGTCATTGATGGAATTTCTTATACAAATGATGTCATCATTTGTCCTGATCAGGTGAGAGGAGATTGGTGGCGTAAATCAGGTCATTATTTGCAGATTGAGGATATCCAGAAAGTCATCTTGGAAGAAGAGCCGGAAATAGTTATTATCGGAACTGGGAAGTTCGGAGTAATGAAAGTATCCCCGGAAGTAAAGAAATACTTGGCAGACCAGGGAATAGACTATGTTATTACCTCTTCGGGAAAAGCGGTGGAAATGTACAATAAAAAAAGAGAAAAAACAGATAGAATTATAGGTGCTTTTCATTTAACCTGTTAAACAATAGAGGAGTAAAAATGAAGATAAGTGAAAATTTAGCAATTTTTTTTCTCAGTATATGGCTGATACTTTTCGGATTACTCTCTTTGACCGGAATAAAAATACCTATGAGTATCATTTATGTTTTGGGAATTATAACCGGAATATTATTGCTAGTTAGTAAAGCAAAATTATCCGGTAATCTGGGCAGGTTTCTTCTGGGGATTTGGCTTATAGTAACAGGTTTATTTCCCTTTCTTGCCTTGGATATTCCCTATTATCAGATCATAATGAATATCTTGGCAATTTGTGCCGGAGTATTCATTCTGCTTAAGCGGTGATGAGATACTGATTTACCTCTGCTTGCAGGGCATTAAATTCTTAGTGGGAGTCAATATTTCTAGGTTTCGTAAAAAAATCCTCATAGTGTTGCTGGTTTTAATTCCTCTGGGATTCTTAACCAAAATATACAAAGGTCCTTTTCAGGAATGGTGTCATTATTATAGCGGGGGTATACTGTACGAAATATTCTGGTGTCTGATGGTTGCATTTGTAGGATCCAAAATTTCGAAACTGAGAATTGCTTTGGGAGTATTGGGAGTAACCTGTTGTCTGGAGTTTTTACAATTGTATCATCATCCTGTATTGGAGAATATTCGTTCCACTTTTTTAGGTAAAACCTTAATCGGCCATTCTTTTTCCTGGCTTGATTTCCCTTACTATTTTATCGGCTGTGGATTAGGGTATATAATTCTGATCAAGTTAGATAAGTAATAAATTTTTTATAATAATATGAATAATAATATTAAACCCAATCTAGATCAAATAAGAGAAGCCTGGGAACGGATTAACCCTTATATAAACAGAACCCCGGTTCTCACCAGTTCCTTTCTCAATCAATTACTTGCATCACAGCTGTTTTTTAAATGTGAAAATTTTCAGAAAACAGGTTCTTTTAAGTTTCGGGGGGCCTTAAATACAATTTTTTCCTTGTCCCCAGAAGAAGCAGCAGCAGGTGTAGTCACCCACTCTTCCGGAAATCATGCAGCCGCGGTTTCACTCAGTGCTAAAATGAGAAATATTCCTGCTTTTATTGTCATGCCTTCTTCAGCACCCCAGGTCAAAGTTAAGGCAGTAAAAGGATATGGAGGAATTATTACCTTTTGTGAGCCCACTCTTAAATCCAGAGAAGAAACCGCCCAAAAAATTATTTCCGATAAGCATGCCCATCTCGTCCATCCCTATAATAATTATAAAATCATAGCCGGTCAGGGAACAGCTGCCTTGGAATTAAGGGGACGCATTGATGATTTGGATTATATTTTAGCACCTGTTGGGGGTGGTGGTTTATTAAGCGGCACCGCAATTACGGCAAAAGCTTTCAATAGAAAAATCCGGGTAATTGGATGTGAACCGGAAAATGCGGATGATGCTTACCGATCCAAAAAAGCCGGATATATAATTCCTTCTGAACATCCCCATACCATCGCGGATGGATTGCTGACCTCCCTGGGCACAAAAACCTTTCCCATTATAAAAGATATGGTGGATGACATTGTTCTGGTTTCGGAAAATGATATTATTAAAGCTATGCAGATGCTGCTGGAACGAATGAAAATTGTGGTTGAACCTTCTGCTGCCGTTCCTTTGGGAGCATTACTGTCTGGTAGGATAAAAGCCAGTCATAAAAAAGTTGGGATTATTATTTCCGGGGGAAATATTGATATAAGAAAAATTTCCTCAATTATTAATAAAAAATAATAATTTTATAAGATATTTTGAAATTTGGATAGAAAATCATATATTAGTATCCTTGGTTGATATATTTTAAAGATACATAAATGTAATTTGATGAAATTAAGATAGTATTATAAAATATAATTTGAAATCAATATATAGATTATAATCATTGTGAAGAAAATTATGGATGAGAGGTTAGTGATACTGGCAGGAGGATTATCATCCCGGATGAAAAAAACTCCCGTATTGGCAGATGTTTCTGTAGATAGTGATTTAATTAAACAGGCACGGGTCAAAAGCAAGTCTATGCTGGGTGTAGGGAAGAATAATCGCCCTTTTCTGGATTATGTATTATATAATGCCACTCAGGCAGGGTATAAGGATATTATTTTGGTGGTAGGAGAAAATGACACTTCTATTAAGTCTTATTATGGCACTAATCCTAAAAATAATATTTTTCCGGAAATACATATTTCCTATGCCTTACAGACTATACCCCGGGGAAGAGCAAAACCCCTGGGTACTGCAGATGCATTACTGCAGGCCTTGACTTTGAGAACTTGCTGGAAGGGTAAAAAGTTTACTGTATGTAACAGTGATAATCTGTATTCCATCCGGGCCTTCCGGTTGTTAAAAAATGATCCTCACCCTAATGCTTTCATTGATTATAATCGGTCCGCACTCAAATATAAAAAAGAGAGAATCCAAAAATTTGCAGTCACTAAAAAGGATACCAGGGGATTTCTTCAGCAGATTATAGAAAAACCAACAAAAGAGGATATTGAAAGGGTAAAAGACAGTAATGGTAATATTGGAGTCAGCATGAATATTTTTAGATTCAGCTATGATATGATTTTACCATTTCTTGAAAAAGTACCAATACATCCTGAACGTAAGGAAAAGGAACTGCCAGAGGCGGTGGTAATGATGATAGAGGAACATCCACAGTCCTGTTATGCCATTTTTCTGAATGAGCATGTACCGGATTTGACCAGTTGCAATGATATTGAAAATGTACGAGAGTATCTGACTGCAGATTTTAATGATGTAGTTTAGAAAATGGAAAGTATGTTATGGGGAAAAAAATGTTTAAATCACCAAAGGGAGTAAATGATGTGTTGCCGGAAGAACAGGTTTTTTGGCAGCATATAGAGAAAAAAATTAACCGCATTACCAGAATTTATGGATATGAGAAGTTGGGATTACCCATATTTGAGTCCACGGAGTTATTCAGCCGGGGAGTAGGAGAGACAACCGATATTGTAGAAAAGGAAATGTACACCTTTAAAGACAAAGGGGATAATTCTCTTACCTTGCGGCCTGAATTTACAGCAGGAGTAATGAGAGCCTATTTGCAGAACGGCATGTCCAATTTTTCTAAACCGGTCAAAGTATGGTCCCTGGGTCCGGTATTCAGGTATGAACGCCCCCAGGCAGGAAGATTCAGACAGCATACGCAATTTAATGTAGAAGCTATTGGAGTGCAGGATCCGGCCCTGGATGTGGAAATAATGTCTGTAGCCTGGCAGTTGTATGATGAACTGGGATTTAAAAACCTGAATTTTCAGATAAACAGCATTGGCTGTCCTAAATGCAGACCAGGATATTTACATCAGTTGAAGGAATATTATAAGGATTATAGATCCCGGATATGTGATGAATGCAAAATCCGAATTGATAAAAATCCTCTCCGGGTTCTGGATTGTAAAAATAAACAATGCCAAGCAATTATTGATAAAGCCCCCAGTATAAGCAATACTTTATGTGATGAATGCGGTATTCATTTTCAAACCTTGAAGAATTATCTTGATAAACTCAACCGTCCCTATACCATTAATAACCGACTGGTCAGAGGTCTTGATTATTATACTAAAACCGTGTTTGAAGTATGGGCGGAAGGGATAGGTGCGCAGAACGCGGTTTGCGGAGGAGGACGGTATGATGGTCTGGCAGAAATAATTGGCGGTGAGCCAACTCCTGCAGTAGGATTTGCTTCCGGCATGGAACGAATAGTACTCACCCTTAAACAAAATAAGAGTGATATACCAAATAAAGTAAATCCTAAGATTTATTGTGCTTATTTAGGAGATAAAGCAAAGGAAGTGGTAATACAATTGGTGGCGCAGATGCGGACTGCTGGGGTGAAGGCAGTAATGGGATTTGGTTCCAAAAGTTTAAAAGCCCAGCTTCGGGAGGCTCATAAAAGAAATTCTACCTATGCAGTGATTATCGGAGAAAATGAAGTAGAAAGAAAAGAAGCTCAGGTAAAAGATATGAGATCTTTTAAAGAAAGATATATACCATTTGCAGAACTGTTAAAAATATCAGCAGATAATGAAAAATTATTTTAA
>CAZKMO010000032.1:3031-10844 GCA_964554015.1 uncultured bacterium | reverse complement strand
ACAGAAAATATCAATTCTGTCTTGATAACCGGGGCAGACGGTTTTATAGGGAGTAATCTGGTTGATTACCTGGTTTCCCAGGATGTAAAGGTGAAATGTCTGGTATATTTTGATACTCAAATAAATTGGATTAAAAATCAGGGAAAAAATATTGAGATTATTAAAGGTGATATCCTTGATCTGGATTCCCTTTATACCATAGTGCAGGGGGTTGATATTGTTTTTCATCTTGCCGGTATAGTTAAATCTTTACATAAAAAAAAGTTTTTTGATGTTAATGTGAAAGGGACAGAAAATTTATTAAAGGCAATTGTAAAAACTAATCCTGATTTATCACGGTTTCTTTTTATGTCATCTCAAGCTGCAGCTGGCCCCAGTTGTAATGGCGATGCCCTTACCGAGGAGAAAGTATGTAATCCTGTATCAATATACGGGCGCAGTAAACAGGAAGCAGAAAAAGTCGTTCTTTCCTATCAGCCTACTATTCCAGTTACCATAATCAGACCCGCAGCTGTTTATGGCCCTCGGGATAAAGATTTTTTGTTTGTCTTTGATTTGATAAACAGAGGAATAATGCCCTTTCTAGGGTTTAAAGAGAGATTTTTAAATTTCTGTTATGTGGATGATTTAATAAAAGCGGCGGTGTTAGCCTCTCTGCACAACAACAGCAGGGGACAGACCTATTTTATCCATTCAGATCAGAAGGTTTCTCTCAATCAATTTATCCGGACCATTGTTCAGGGATTCCAGAAAAGAGTTGTAAAATTGCCGGTCCCCTTTTCTTTATTTAAAATATATTTTTTATGTAATGAATTTTATGCTGATTTATTAGGTGATGACGCAGTATTTACCAGAGATAAATATAAAGAATTAAGCCAGCCCAATTGGCTGTGTTCCATTGAAAAGGCTAAAACAGAAATAGGGTATAAACCGGATTTTATTTTAGAGCAGGGTATTTCTCATAGCATAGAATGGTATAAAAAACAGGGATGGATATAAATAAAATCAACCCTGAGTAAGAATCATAAGACTTTCCTGAATAGCTTTGATCTCTTTTTTTAACTGTGATCTATCGGCTGTATTGTTATCTAATTTTTCTTTTAATGTATATAATTTTGCCTGCAGGTAGGTGATGAGATTTTTTCTGGAAATAAGAGGTTTATATTCATACAAAGGATTGTCCCGGTTTTTTTTGCTCATTTCTATTGGAATTTGGATAAAAAAAGCAGATATGGTAAATGGTAACTGAGGTGAAATTTTTTTTCTGGAAAGAAATCCCATGGTTACTAATTTCTCCAGCCTGGCATTCAGTTGAGATGCAGTGATAGAATCAGTGAGATTAAAGCAAGCATACATGTCGATTTGAGTGCCCTTATCTTCTTGGAAGAGAAAATTGAGAGCTTTGGCTTCGATTTTATCACATATATAATCAAGGCGGGGATTGATTTGTTTGGGAATTGTTTTTTCTCCCGGGGAAGTAAATGCGTTGGGATAATCTTCTTTTAATTTATTTTTAATATATTTATTTAATAGAACTTTCTGATCGGGAATAATTTTATTTAGGGGGGGAGTAAAATCCTGAGCAGTATCGATAGTTGCTTCGTCAATTTTATGTATAAATGTTTCATAATCAAACATTGTTTTCATATTGTTAGTTATAAAAGAAGATTCAGCCTCAGGGGGAAATAGTGCAGATTGGTGGGATGAGTTGTTTTTTAAAGAGGATGATGTTTCGGGAACAGATTTTTCTATATCATTTGACATTATATTAAATTTTATATAGTTAGATTGCCGGGTGCTTTGGTCATAGTAGTGATATAAAAGTATAATTATTATAAGATGGGATAAGATGGAAATAAATAATGCTCTTAGGTACTGCTTCATTATTTTTCATCCAGTTTATTCGTTAACGACGGAGATTATTTAATTGTTCCCTTAAATCTATATCTATAGTAAGGTAAGCATTGTTGGGGAAAGGCACAATTTAAATAATTCTTGGTTAAAATTTTTGTATTTTTTGAAAATTGATAATATATTGGTAGCATATAGATATAGGAACATTTAAGGTTTTGGAATAGTTATTATGTATACAGTTACTATGAACAAAGCTATTGTACATTCCCCCAAGAGCAGTATTTATTATGCTTTTTTTATTTCTATTGTACTGCATGTAATACTGTTAGTATTTTTTAGTAAAAGTAAGGGTTGGATTCTTTCGAGAAGGGATCGGTCTTTTTTATCTGATAGAATGAAACAAATGAGTTTTGAAATTATTGAAACTCCGGACAAGGTTGCACCTCAGAAGCCATTGCAGAAAACTTTACTTCTTTCCGATAAAGATAACAGAGTGAGCGATATATACGGTAGAGACAATGAAAACGGTAATCTTCCCTTTATAAAGGGGAACATCCAGGAAAAGAACCTCGCTTCCCATTATATGAGTATAGAGAAAAGGAAGGAAAATCCTCATGAAAATTATTTAAATTATGAGGAAAACAGGGAAAGGCTCGAAAAGGAATCGGAGAAAATTGCTTATAAACAATCCTCATATTATAGTGAATTCAGCAAGGAACTGCTTAACAATCAGTCTTATCCCTCCTCATCTTCAGGTGATTTTAACCAGCTGCATTACAACCAAACCGAAATAGATGCCCAAAACAGAGGGGGAATAACCTTTAATACCTATAAGTGGGATTTTGCTCCTTATCTGCTTTATTTAAAGGAAAGAATTCAGAATAATATTTACCCTCCTACTTCCTTTACCAGATTGGGATTTACGGGTGAAAATATAATCAGTTTCAAGATATTTCCGAATGGTCAACTGGTCAATCCCAATGTTCACGGGTTTACCGGCTCGGAAGCATTGGTAGAAACCAGCATTAAAGCTGTGGAAATGTCAGCACCATTCAGACCCTTGCCGGATAATTTTCCGGAAGAATATTTATTGGTCACAGCTAAATTTTCTTACTATTTATTATCTAATAATTAATGAAATGGAGTTGCTATGTCAGGTATAGGAGATATGATTGTCAAGGGAGGAGTGGTTATGATTCCTCTCTTTATTACTTCCATTATTGGACTGGCGGTTTTTTTAGAAAGATTGTGGTTTTTACGAAGAAAAAATATTATTAAACCAGAAACTAAATATTTAATAGATAATATTAAATCCAAGCAAGATGTTGAGAAAGCGATTACTAAACTGGAATCCCCCCAAGGACCCTTGCAGAAAATAGTTGCGGTAACTCTGGAAAATTATACCCGCCCCAGAGACGAAATAAAGGAGAAGATTATTGATCAGGGACGTCAGGAATCAGGGAAAATGGAAAAAGGTCTGGTGGTCCTGGAAACCGTTGCCGGTATATCCCCTTTAATGGGTTTACTGGGAACAGTCTTGGGTATGATAGAGGTATTTCAGGTTATTTCCGAGCAAGGATTGGGGCAGACACAGAATCTATCCAGTGGTATATCCCAGGCATTAATTACTACGGTGGTTGGCTTAACCATAGCTATACCGGCCTTAATTGCTTATAATTATTTAAATCATAAAGTCGAAAATTTAGTTCTGGAAATAGAAGATTATTCTAGGAAGTTGTTAGATAGAATTATCTATTTTAGAGAAAACTAGGGAATAACTATGATAAATTTTTCAAAACAACGGATTAAGAAATTATTCAGTTCATTCCAGGATAAGAAAATAGTGGTTGTGGGGGATCTTATGCTGGATCATTATATCTGGGGCAGTGTTGCTAAAATATCTCCGGAAGCGCCTGTACCAGTAGTGGATGTGCAAAAAGAATCATACCGGTTCGGCGGAGCTGCAAATGTGGTTAACAACCTAAAGAACCTTGGTGCTGATGTTTTTCCGATTGGAGTAATAGGTCAAGATAGAGGTGGAGAGTTATTAATAAATCTTTTTCAAAAAGAAGATCTTTCCGTGGAAGGGTTAATATATGCTTCTCAGAGAGCAACTACCATAAAAACCCGCATTATCGCTCATAACCAACATGTAGTACGGATTGATCGGGAAATTAAGTCAGCTATACAGGCAAAGATTCAGGAAAAAATTATTGATCTTCTCAAAACCCATCTGGATAATGCGGATGGATTGATTCTGGAAGATTATAATAAGGGTCTTTTGACTCCGGCCTTGATTGAGAAAATAATCAAACTTGCCAGAGATAAAGATATACGAATTATGGTTGATCCCAAGTTTGATAATTTTTTTGCTTATAAGAATACTTCCTTATTCAAACCTAACCGAAAAGAGATTGCCGATAAACTGGGAGTTAAATTAAAAAGCAGGGATGATATTATAGCTGCAGGTAAAAAGCTGCAGCAACGGTTACACTGCCAAGCTGTTTTGATTACCCTGGGTGAAGAGGGGATGATTCTTTTTGATACAGAAGAAGAACCCTTAACTATTCCTACCAAGGCAGTTAAGGTTCACGATGTCTCTGGTGCCGGTGATACAGTCATCGCCACTCTGGCAGTAGCAGTAGCAGCCGGGGCAAATTTCAGGGAAGCTGCAACTATTGCCAATTATGCTGCTGGTATTGTATGTGGTGAGGTGGGAATAGTTCCTGTTAATTTTAATTATCTGCTAGATATAATGTTACAAACAGTACATGCCTAAAACTTATCAACATAAAGTACGAATTGCGGTTTTTGATATTGATGAAACCCTACTCCTCGGTACTTCTGCAGAAATACAACTTATACGGTTTTTATATAAACAGAAAATCATCAAGGCCAGAAATATTTTAAAAAGTCTGATCAATACACTTATTACAGTATTTCAAGGAATAAATCAGGTTATTTACCGGAAATCAGGTTATTTAGAAGGTATTGAAAAAAAAATTGTACTTTCACATCTTTCCCAATTATTTAACCAGTATATCTGGCCCCGGGTATCAAGAAAATTGCTGAATGAATTAGAAAAACTAAAAAAGGAAAATTATGAAATAATTATTATTTCCGGCACGCTTGATTTCTTATTAGATTTTTTTATTGTCAAGGTAGGTGCGGATGGAGGTATAGGATCGCATATGGAAACAAAGAAAGGTAGATTTTCGGGAAGAATTACGGGTATTTATCCCTATAGAAAGGGTAAAATCAAGGCTCTTAAGCATTATTTAAGGGGCAGGGAAGTGGATTATATTCATTCCTATGCTTTTGCTGACAGTATTGCTGATCTGCCGCTTCTTCAACTATTTGGCAATCCTGTGGCAGTTAATCCTGGATTTTTACTATGGTTTCGAGCTAAACTGAAGAGATGGAAAATCATGAGAATAAAAGAATAACATTTATTTTTTTAAAAGTAAATAAATACCGAAACCAATAGCAAGAAAGGGAAGTAAAGGGGCTACAAAGCCAAGAGGAACCAGAATTGCAGTGGTAATAAAGGTAATAATAATTGGAAATATAACTATACACAGAATGAATATCACTATTATAGAGATTATTTGCAGAGGAATGGTTAAGATAAATATACCTGCTTTAAATATAAGCCCTAATAATTTAAAGGCAATCAGAATTAAAGCCAGAATGAGTAGTATAGATAAAATTTCCGTCATAGGCACTCCTTTTTTACACCTATACGCATAAATATATTTATTTGTTTCATTATTGATTAATTAACAGGAAAAAATTTGTGTTTAAAAAAAGATGTACTCTAGTGGTACACGGGGGAGCCTGGAATATTCCGGACGATCTGAAATCAGCTCATGTACAGGGTATGAAGAGAGCACTTAACAGAGGCTGGAAGATTCTTTCCCAGCATGGTTCAGCTCTGGATGCAGTAGAAGAGGCAGTAGTGGTTATGGAAGATGATCCGGTTTTTGATGCAGGAAAAGGTTCGGTGTTGAATACGGACGGTTCCGTTGAAATGGATGCCTGCATAATGGATGGTAAAAAACTGGATGCAGGGGCGGTTGCTGCCTTACGTAATTTTCCCAATCCCATTAGAATTTCCAGAAAAGTTTTGGAGACCACTGAACATATTCTTCTAGCCGGGAAAGGATGTGAAGATTTTGCTCTCCAACAAGGATTTAAAAAAGTACCAGTGGAGGATTTACTGACTGAGAGGGAATTATTACGGCTAAAAGAGTTTAAAAAAAATGTAAAGTTTAAAACCGAACACTTTTTTGGGGGGAAAGGGGGAACTGTGGGTGCAGTGGCTTGGGATGAGAAAGGAGATATTGCGGCTGCAACCTCAACCGGAGGTACTCCCAAGAAAATTCCGGGAAGAGTGGGGGATACTCCCTTAATTGGTTGTGGTACCTATGCGGAAAATAAAGTTGGAGGTGTTTCCTGCACTGGATGGGGGGAAACTATTATGAAGGCAATGCTAGCCCGGGAAGCTGCAGAAAAGATGCGTTCCGGTAGCAGTGCCCAGCAGGCAGCCGAATACGTTATTTCTTTTTTACAAAAACGATTTAAGGGATTAGCTGGTATTATTTGTATTGATTCCCAAAACAGGATTGGCATACATTATAATACGGCAAAAATGGCCAGAGGATATATAAGCAATGCGAATGATACACCCATCATAAAAGTTTAGTGGAGATTAATCCTGGAGCAGGTAATGAAAAAGTATTTTAATCTTTTTGGAATTACGGAAGAATTAGTAAACAAGATAATTTCCCAGGCCTTGTCCCGAGGAGGTGATTATTGTGATCTTTTTTTTCAATATCGTTCCACCAGAAATTTGCATCTGGAAGATAATGCCATTAATCGATTGTACAATGCAACTGATATGGGTGTAGGTATACGAGTGATCGATCAGGAGCAGACCGGATTTTCCTTTACTGAGGATTTGACCTTAACAGCCATGAAAAAGGCGGCTTCAGCTGCTGCCGCCATTGCCGCTTCCAAAGGTTCTATTTCAAGATCTGATTTAAAGATCCAAACCTTTCCTAACTATTATACCATATCCAGGACCTGGGATTCGGTTGATATCAGAGAGAAAATGCCCCTGTTAAGTACCATAAATAATATGGTATTTTCTCTGGATTCCCGCATAATAAAATGTAATGTTAGTTTAACCGATACAGAGTCTAAAGTTATGATAATAAATTCAAAGGGGGAAGTGGCAACTGATTATCGTCCTCTATTCGGACTGAAAGTTGTGGTTACGGCAGAAGAGAAACACAGGCGGGAGACCAATATGTCAGCACTTTCGGGGCGCTATGGCTTTGAATATTTCAAAGGTGATGTCCTAAAAGAGGTTTCTCAGAAAGCAGTGAGCAGAACAGTGGATCTTTTTAAGGCAGTGAAACCAGATGGAGGAGAAATGGAAGTGGTTTTAGCACCTGGAAGCTCGGGAATATTGCTCCATGAAGCTATCGGACATGGTCTGGAAGCTGATTTTAACCGGAAAAAGACTTCATTATTTTATAATAAAATGGGAGAAAAAGTAGCAAAACCATTTGTTTCCATTGTGGATGATGCAACCTGGGAAAATGCCCGGGGATCTTTAAATGTGGATGATGAAGGTACCGCTACGGAGAAAACTATACTGGTACGGGATGGAGTACTGGTAAACTATTTACATGATAGAATAAGTGCTCAACATTATGGGGTTCAACCGACCGGAAATGGCCGCAGACAGTCATTCCGATATCCTCCTGTTCCCCGTATGAGAAATACCTATATGCTTTCCGGCCCTCATACTCCGGAAGAAATAATTAAAAGCGTTACTAAAGGAATCTATGCTGAAACGTTTAGTAATGGACAGGTGCTCATCGGTGCCGGTGATTTTACTTTTTATGTTAAAACCGGATTTTTAATTGAAAAAGGAGAAATCACCAGGCCG
>CAZKMO010000032.1:0-3021 GCA_964554015.1 uncultured bacterium | reverse complement strand
AATGGTCCGGAGGTGTTAAAAAATGTGGTTATGGTAGGTAATGATTTGAAAATTGATAACGGAACCTGGACTTGCGGTAAGGATGCCCAGGGAGTTCCGGTTTCCCATGGCCTGCCTACAGTCAAAGTCTCCTCCCTAACCGTGGGAGGCATATAGGTGGATTTTCAGGACAGATACAGACTGGCAGCATGGGTAATGGATTATGCTCTACAAAGAGGAGCAGATGAGGTAGGAGTAAATCTTATAAATACAGAAGAATTGGAGATTGAATGTCGGGATGGTAAAATCGACAGACTTGAGCAAGGCATACAAAATCTTTTGTATATTGAATTGTATAAAGACAATCGGTTTTCAGTTCATAAATCCACTCTTTTGAAAAAGAATTATTTAAAAGGTTTTATTGATACAGCCCTTACTTTTACCATTTATCTGGAAAAGGATGTATTTCGCAGCCTGCCGGATAAAAATTTGTATCCAGTAAGCCCTGAAAATGATCTAAAATTATATGATACCCGTTTTAACCGCATTACCCTTAACCAAAAAATTAATCTTGTGTCTCATATGGAAAATATTTCTCTGAACCAGGATAATCGGATTATAGCAGCAACGGCCTTATTCTCAGAGGAATGTTTTCATATTATAAAAATGCACAGTAATGGTTTTAAAGGTGAGAATCACACAACCAGTTGGGCCATGGGATCGGAGGTAACTGCCAAGGATAAAAATAATAAACTCATTGAGGATTCTTATTATGCTTATACCCGATTCTTTAAGGATCTGCCTTCACCTGAAAAAGTAGGAAAAGAAGCAGTGAAAAGATGTTTACAAAAGATTGGACAAAGTAAGATGACCTCTGATATTTATTTCATGGTAGTTGAGAACAGTGAAGTAAGCACTTTATTGGGCATGATATTTAGTGGGCTTCAGGGCAGTGCCTTATTTTTACGAAGTTCATATCTGGAAGGAAGAAAAAACCAAAAGATAGCTTCGGAAAAGCTGACCGTTACAGATGATCCCTTTATGAGAAAAGGGTTGAGATCCGGGTATTTTGACAGTGAAGGGTGTGCCACCCATAAAAGAATAATAGTTGATCACGGTATTTTAAAAGAATATTATATTGATACCTACTATGGGAAAAAATTAGGAATGGAACCAACAACAGGAGATAGATCCAATATTCTGTTTAATTACGGGAAAAAATCACCTCAGGAATTGATGGCTGAAATTGGTAGAGGAATATTTGTCACTGATTTCATAGGAGGAAATTTCAACAGCACTACCGGTGATTTTTCTTTTGGTATTATAGGATTTTTTTTCGAAAAGGAGAAAATAGTAAAACCGGTTAATGAAATGAACATTACCGGGAATGCCTTGACCTTATGGCAAAATCTTATAGAAGTAGGTAATGATCCTTATCAGTATTCCTCTATACAGGCTCCTTGCCTGGTTTTCAAGGAGGTTTTTTTTAGTGGAGAATAGATTTTCAGATATTAAAATATTTACATAAATTAAGACAATACATGGTTGGCCGGAAAAATTTGTGAATCGGTTATAGTGGATCGGAGAAACGGGGAAACGGAGTATCGGAGAAAGTTTGCCTTCAGAAGTCAAAGAACAGTAGCCAGAAGACAGAGTGGGATAGTTGGAGTGATCCTTTTGATTGTTATTTATTATAATAATTTAATCCTATTGTATTAAATTTAATAATACTATATAAGGATTAGACAGCATGGTCAATGAGAAGATCAAGCAAAGCATTGGAATTTTAAAAAGAAAAGAATATTGATTTGTAGTTGAAATTATGAACACTTTTTATTTGATTATTCCATCATTCCACTATTCCATTATTCCTTTTGTTATTTATCCTGTCAAAAAAAGGAAGAGGATTTTAAGCCACGGATATACACGGATCAAACATAGAATAAAATAATTTTAAATCTGTGAAGATCTGTGTAAATCTGTGGCTAATTACTTTATTAAAATGTTGATTTATTTTAGTATTTTTTATACATTAATCATAGGTTGTTCCGGGGCGATTAGCTCAGGTGGTTAGAGTGCTGGTTTCACATACCAGAGGTCACTGGTTCAAATCCAGTATCGCCCACTACTTAATTTCTATAAAATAGTCAATTAGTAAAAATTTTTTTTAAATTTGAAATATATTCTAATATATTAGTACATTTATGCAAATATTTTATACAAATCTGTTATATACTGATACCATAATAGGTGAATTCAAGTTCCAAGTGCAACTTTAATGTTTAAAAAGGATTCTAATGGGGTGTCAAACCCCAATGATTTTCGTGGTCTCATATTAAGTCTTTGTTCGACAAATTTAATATCTCGTTCTTTGATAGTATCAAAAGAAGTTTTCTTTGGAAAATACTGCCGTATAAGTCCATTGGTGTTATCATTCATTCCTCTTTCACAGGATCGATACGGATGGGTAAAATAAACATCTGCTTTTAAATGTTTCGCAATCTCTTTATGAGAAGCAAATTCAAGTCCATTATCAACAGTGATCGTGTGGGTACTGTCTTGATAGGGCGATAATATTTCAATAAGAGCCTTTGCGACTATATCTGCCTTTTTATGAGGAACTTTCCTGATACACGTGAACATTGTCTTTCTCTCAACAGCGGTGATAAGGGCTCCTTTATGATTTTTGCCTATAACTGTATCAACCTCCCAATCACCAATGCGCTTCTTTCTGTCTACGATTTCAGGTCGTTCCTCTATTGTCGTACGGTAGGAAATGGTGCCTCTATAATCATATTTTCCATAACGCTTACGTCTTTTCTTTGCACCATGACGTAAATGTGTGTATAAATCGCCTCCGGAGAACTTCTCAGCCCACACATGCTGATAAATTCTCTCATGGCTGATATATATTTGTTGCTCTTTTGTCACTCGTCCAGAAATCTGTTCTGGACTAAGATCGAATTTCAACAGTGCTTCAACACGTTCTTTCACATCACGAGTAAAACGAGTGTGCTTATAAGCAGTCCTTCTCCTGAATTC